>JAPPFQ010000735.1 GCA_028875135.1 Acidobacteriota bacterium | reverse complement strand
GTTGGCGCGGAACCCATACGACCCCGGGTTGACACCCGGGGCTACCCTGAGCCGCTGCTTCGCAGCTCTATAAGGATGGCCCGTAGGCGGTGTCTTGCCGGGTAACCCACGTCAACCGCAGCATTCGCAGCTCTCCCCAAACCCACAACACTGCAAGAGGAAACGTGCTTTTCTATATAGAATAATGCCCCGGGCACGAGCCCGGGGCGAGCCATCGGGCAACGTCCCAAAGGGGAGTTGAGCCGCGAACGCGGCGTCACCAACCCCGGCAAACCAAACCCAACCGCAAACCCGTTACTCATCAGCAAAAACGCCCCATGAGCCAGCTTCCTTTACAGCCGCGAACGCGGCGACAACAGGTAGCCGTGGGCGTCAGCCCATGGGACGCGGACGTCACATAGGGGAGTTGAGCCGCGTAGGCGGCGGTAGCGCTTCGCTTCCCGGGCGCTGGCATTTGTGCGGTTTTTTGACCCTGCCCCTATTGCCTCTGTCACCGATCTTTCATAGAATTTTCACCCCAAGTCGATGAATCGAACTGGAGGCCGGCAATGATTGTGGATGCTCACCTGCACGTGTGGAGGCCGGCCCCTGACTATCCCGACCCGGGGGCTACCACCGTCAGCCCCCAGTGCGACGTGCCCCTGGAGCTGTTCACCCAGTACATGGATGAGTACGGGGTGAACCGTGCGGTCCTGGTGCAGCCGCTCTATCCGGGGGAGGACAACAGCTACGTGGCCGACGCCGCCGCGGGCGAACCCGACCGTTACAAGGCGGTCTGCGTGGTGGATCCCCGCAAGCCGGACGCCGCCGAACGGCTGGAATACTGGGCCGGCGAGAGGGGATGCAAGGGACTGAGGCTGCGCCCCGAGGTGCCCGAAGAGGGCGAGGTCTTCGGCCATCCCTCCACCTTCGGACTGTGGAAGGCCGCCGGACGGCTGGGGGTGGTGGTGAACCTGCTGACGGGGTTCGCCCACCTGCCCGCGGCGGCGGCCCTGGCCCAGCGGTTTCCCCACGTGCGGGTTGTCATCGATCACATGGCCCATCCGCCGGTGGGGGCCGGCCCCAGGACGGCAGTCTATCAGCCGCTGCTCCAGTTGGCCGACCTCCCCAACGTCCGGGTGAAGGTCTCCGGAGCCTACTACTGCTCGCGCCAGCCCTATCCCCACCAGGACTGCGCCGAGCTGCTGCGGGTTCTCTACGATCAGTTCGGTCCCGGCCGGCTGATCTGGGGCAGCGATTTTCCCCACGTGCTGCTGAAGTCCGGCTACCTCAGGGCACTGAAGTGGCTGGAGCGCATCGCCCCCTTTCTTTCCGGTGAAGAGGTCTGGGCCATCATGGGTGGAAACGCCTCCCGCCTCTACTGGAAGTGAAACCCGTCCCTCAATAGGTGCGGGTCCCCGGCACCCTGGTTCCCACGAAATAGAGAGACGACCCGGTGGTGATGTAGAGTCCCCGGAAACCTCGGCCCCAACCGCAGTTGGTGGGGGGCTCGGGGGTGACGATGGTGCCCAGGTGGGCGCCGTCGGGGGAGAAGACCCACAGGCCGCCCGGGCCGCTGGCATAGAGGTGGCCCTGCTCGTCGGTCTTGAGGCCGCCCGGGATTCCCGGATCCTGCGAGGGGAACTCGGCGAAAACCCGTCCTTGCTCCAGAGTGCCGTCGTCCCGAATGGGGTGGGACCGAATGTTCCGCTGCCGCGCATCGGCCACGTAGAGCCGGTTCTGCCTGGGTCCCAGGGCCACGCCGGTGGGCCGGCCGCATTCCCCGGAGGCCCGTTCCAGCCGGATGGGGCCCGGAATCTGCGAGCGGGGGATGCGGTAGACGGCCGGACGGGTCATGGCGGCAGCCTCCTGCCGGTCTCCCCGGGGGCGGACCCGGAAGCTCTGGGGAGCGGGTGCGGCGCTGAAGAAGATGCTGCCGTCGATGTTGTAGACCAGGTCGTCGGGCGCGCCCAGGCGCCGGCCGCGGTAGGTTTCGGCCAGCACGGTGGTGATTCCGTCCTTTTCCAGGCGAACCACCCTGCCTGGGTTCCTTTCGCACATCAGCAGCCGTCCCTGATGGTCGAAGGTGATCCCCTGGGGCTCACCGGAGCAGATGCGATCGGTGGTGAGCTTGCCGCGCACGGACTCGTCCCCCCAGGGGGGAGGATTGGTCCACCGGCGGATCCTGCCGCCCCGGGAATCGCTGAACAGCAGGTAGCCGATGCGGCTGAAGAGAGGTCCGGTCAACCGCCCGAAACCGCCCGCCACCTTGACGATGGGGGCGCGGCGCTCCACCAGCTCGAACAGCCGGGTGTGGTTGGCGTAGATTCCGGGGGCTCTCATCTCAGGACCCCCGGCCGCGGGCATAGTAGGAGGCTTCGGGCGCGCGGTAGGCGATGTTCAGCATGGGCGTCTCGACGCGGTCCTGGCCGCGGTGCCAGGACTCCATCAGTAAGGATAAGGCCCCGCTGGTGAGCAGGGTGCGCTCCACCGGGTAGTCCAGGGTGCCCCGGGTGAACATGCGCCCGATGGAATCCACCAGCGGACTGAAGTTGTTGGAGTTCTCGATGGGGATGTAGCAGAGGGTGGACCGGGGCGCCGGCTGGCCCTCGATCCGGACCGCGGCCAGGTACTCGGACGCCTTGCCGCCCAGGGCCAGCGCGCTGCCGCGAAACCCGTCGCTGTATTCGACCAGGCAGGCCACCGGCTGCCGGGCCGTCGCCTCCACCGAGCCCGGCATCACCCTGGCTCCGCGGGAGAGGGCGGCTTCCAGCAGGTTACGGCTGAACCGTCCTTCGTCGGCCGCCTTCCACACGGCGTCGTCGGCCAGCAACTGCACCGCCTTCACCCCGGTCTCTCCGCCCTTGCGGCGCTCGGCAAAGCACTGCAGGGTTTCCAGCAGGTGGAACAGCCCACCGTCGGCCACCCAGCCTCCACCCACGGCCATGGCCTCCTCCAATGGGGTTTCCAGCGGAAAGTCCAACTCGGGACGGCGGAAGGTCACCGACACCGAGGAGCCCGCCATAAACGGGAATCCCAGCTCCCGGGACCAGTCGACCATCTGCCTGGACTGGTCCCAGTCGTAGGAGAGCTGCTTGTCGTTGAAGACCGGCACGGCACGGCCCGAATGGCGGAAGACCTTGACGATCTCCTCCATGTATTGGTAGCGGGGATAGAGCTTCTGGTTCTTGACGTTGGTGGGGTAGTCGCCGTGCTCGGCGATGAGCAGGACGCCGTCCACCGCCAGGGTGTCTCCGCCCAGGGTGAGCGCCTCCCGGATGGTCGGGTAGCGGGCCACCCCCCAGCTTCGGGCCAGGCGGTCGCTGATGTCGGCGGGGTGCTCCTGCTCCACGTAGAGCGAGGCCACCCGGCAGGGAGGGGGGTAGTAGCGGTCGTTGATCCAGTAGCCTTCCAGGAAGCGGGTGATGAAGTTGTCGGCGTGGGAGCGGACGTGGTAGGTGGTGGCCAGGGCGGCGATCTTCCTGGGCGCCGAGGCCACGGCCGGCAGCGGCCAGGGCGCCGCCGCGGCAGCAACCGCCGTCCCGGCCAGCTTGAGAAAGTCCCTCCGGTCCATGGTGTTCATCTTTCGACAACCGCTGCCTGCACCATGTTGGAGACGCTCTTGAGCAGGAAGCCGTCCTGGTGGGCGGCCGTGCGGGTGCTCAGCAGGACGCAGATCAGATGGCGCCCCGGGTCTGCCCAGGCCACGGTGCCGGTGATGCCCACGTGCCCGAAGGTGCCGGCGGTTCCCAGGTCTCCGAAGTAGTTCCACACCGGGGAGTCCCGCAGGGCCCATCCGTATCCCCAGGGAGCTCCCAGGTCGCCGTTCTGATCACGGGTCATGGCCTTGGTCGTGGCCGGCGAGAAGATCCGCGCCTCTCCGTAGCGTCCGCCGTTCAGAACGGTCTGCAACAGGGCCGCCAGGTCGCCGGTGGTTGAGTGGAGACCGCCCCATGGGTGGCCCATGGCTCGCCAGTAGGGGGAGTTGGGTCCCCAGCGCCTGGTATCTTCGGTGTCCCGGTCTTGCTGGAAGATGGCCGTCTCTTCGACCTTCAGGCCCTCCAGGCCCAGCATGGTGCGCCGCATGCCCAGCGGCTGGAAGATCCTGGACCGCAGCAGGTCTCTCAAGGGCATGCCCGAGACCCGCTCGGCGATCTCGGCGGCCAGCAGGGTCCCCATGCTCTGGTAGGAGAACCGGGTGCCGGGCTCGAACAGCAGCGGGGTGCGCAGCGCCGCCGCCACGAATTGGCTCAGCGGCGCATGGGCCCGGCGCAGTTGAGTATTTTCCGGCACCATGTCGGGCAGGCCGGAGGTGTGGGAGAGCAGGTGGCCGACCAGGACCCTCTCCTTGAGCCTGCCTTGAAACTCGGGCAGGTAGCGCTGCACCCGGTCGGGGGGGGCCACTCGGCCCTCGTCCACCAGCAGCATCAGCCCGCAGACGCTCACCGGCTTGCTGATGGAGGCCACAATGTAGATGGTGTCCGGCCGGGTGGCCGGCGCCCGGGAACCCGGGCTCAACCTTCCGAATCCCCGGTGGAGAACCACCTTGCCATGGCGGGCCACCAGGATGGAGGCCGAGCCCACCCCGCCCCGGGAGGTCTCTTGCCGCAGGCGGGCGGCGATCCGGCCCAGGCGCGCTTCCGACATCCCTACCGCTGCCGCTTCTCCGGGCTGGAGCACGGGAAAGGCGACGGAGCGGGATTCGGGTTGACTGCTGGGGCCGGAAGCGCCGTCCGGGGCGGAGCGGCCGCTCGAGAGAGAATCCCGGCTCATGCCAGCCAGTCCCAGGGCGCCGGCGGTCAACACTTGCCGCCTGGTGTGAGTGGGTCGCCGTCGGGTGTTCATGGCCATTCCCGCTGGGGTGGATCGCGCTCCCGGGTGGACCCTCCTCCCAACATTCTTGCTCATCGAGGGGCAGGCGCCGGCTTGCCGTGCCGCACCCGTGCCGATGCAGCAGAGCCGTCACGCTTGGTGGCCCTTCGTCGTTCTTCGTGGCCCTTCGTGGATCCCTCTTGAGCAATGCCGCCGGCCCCGGCCGGCTCCGCCCCGCGGTTTCCTTTTGCGGTAGAGGGGTGTATCCTATCCCAGGATCCCTACCGAAGATACAGCGGAAATTCGATGAGACGCGCCCTGCCGACCTTGCTCCTTTGCCGGGCCCTGGGGCTGCTGGCGCTGCTGGCGCCGGCCGGGTCCCCGTGGATCCTCGCTCAACAGCCGGAGGATGATCCGGCGGCCTTCTTCCGGCGCCAGGTCCGGCCCATCCTGGAGACCCGCTGCTTCGGCTGCCACGGCGGTCAGCCTACCGTGCAGGCCGGGCTGCGCCTGAACAGCCGGGAGGCCGTTTTGCAGGGCGGCCGGCAGGGTCCCGCGGTCGATCCTGAGGATCCGGCCTCCAGCCTGCTGATCCGTGCCATCAACTACGCCGGGCCCAAGATGCCGCCCGGGGGGCCGTTGCCGCCCGAGCAGGTGGCCGTGCTGACGCGATGGGTGGAGCAGGGGGCTCCCTGGCCCGAAGAGCAGCCGGAACAACCGGAGCTTGCCGGACAGGAAGAGAGTCCCGGCCCGCCCGGGGTCGAGGAGAACGGCGGGTCGCCCCGGGTGGAGGAGGGCCGGAGTTTCTGGTCCTTCCAGCCGCCCCGGCGGCCCGATCTCCCCGGGGTCGAGCGGGAGGACTGGGTCCGGACCCCCATCGACGCCTTCGTGCTGGCCCGGCTGGAAGCGGCCGGGCTGGAGCCCTCCCCGCCGGCCGCCAAGCGGGTGCTGTTGCGCCGCGCCTATTACGACCTGACCGGGCTGCCGCCCACTCCGGACGACGTGGAGGCCTTCCTGGCCGACACCTCCCCGGGCGCCTTCGCCCGGGTGGTGGACCGGCTGCTGGCTTCGCCGCAGTACGGCGAGCGCTGGGCCAGGCACTGGCTCGATTTGGTCCGCTACGCCGAGACCAACAGCTACGAGCGGGACGGTCCCAAGCCGCTGGTGTGGCGGTACCGCGACTACGTCATTCGCGCCTTCAGCGAGGACAAGCCCTACGACCGCTTCATCCTGGAGCAGTTGGCGGGCGACGAGCTGGAACCGGCCGCTCCCGAAAACATCATCGCCACCGGCTTCTACCGCCTGGGACTCTGGCAGGACGAGCCGGTGGACCCCGCGCAGGAGCTCTACGAGGACCTGGACGACATCGTCGCCACCACCAGCCAGGTGTTTCTGGGCCTGACGCTCAACTGCGCCCGCTGCCACGACCACAAGCTGGACCCGCTTCCCCAGCGGGACTACTATCGCTTTCTGGCCTTCTTCCATGGGGTGAAGCGCTACGGGGTGCGCAAGCACGAGACCGTGGCCGAGGCCTCGCTGTGCGACATTGGAGGGCCCCGGGAGTCCCGCCGACGCCTGGAGGCCGGCTGGAGAGGGCAGACATTCCGGCGGCAGTCGGCCCCGGTGCTGCGCCAGTTGGAGAAGATCGAGAATCTGGTCGCCGAGGACCTGACCCCCGAGGAGAAGGAAGCCTTTCGCCAGGAAGAAAACCGGGCGGGGATTCTGGCCACCCGCGTGCCCCGGCTGGTGAGCGATGTCCAGCTCGAGGACTATGCGGAATACCGAAAACGCCTGGAGTGGATGAGGGAGGCCGCAGCCAAGGAGGATCTGCAGGCCCTTTGCGTGACCGAGGTGGGTCCCGAGCCCCGGGAAACCTTCGTGCTGGCCCGAGGCAGCCATCGGGGCAGGGGGGAGCGGGTGGAGCCGGGCTTCCCTGAGGTCCTCTCGCCTCCTCTGCCTCAGATCGACCCGGCGCCAGGCAATGGGAAGACCTCAGGGCGGCGCCTGGTGCTGGCCCGCTGGATTGCCAGTCCCGCCAACCCCCTCACGGCGCGGGTCATGGTCAACCGGGTCTGGCAGCACCATTTCGGGCAGGGCCTGGTGCGGACGCCCAGCGACTTCGGCTTTCGGGGCGCCGCCCCCACCCATCCCGGGTTGCTGGACTGGCTGGCGGTGGAATGGGTCCGGAGCGGCTGGCGTCTGAAGCCGATCCACCGGATGATCCTGCTGTCCAGCGCCTATCGGATGGCGTCCGGGTCTCGGGAGAAGGCGCTGGCCCGCGACCCGGAGAACCGGCTGCTGTGGCGGTTCGGCATGCGGCGGCTGTCGGCCGAGGAGGTTCGAGACTCGGTGCTGGCGGTCAACGGCAGCCTCAACCTGTCCATGACCGGTCCCGGCATCTATCCGGTCATTCCGGAGGAGGTCCTGGCCGGGCAATCGGTGCCGGGTCAGAACTGGTGGGTTTCATCGCCCCGGGACCTGACCCGCAGGAGCATCTACATTCACACCAAGCGTTCCCTGATCGTGCCGCTCATCGCGGCCTTCGACGGAGCCGACCCCGACGCCACCTGCCCGGTGCGCTTCTCCACCACCCAGCCCACCCAGGCCCTGCACACCCTCAACGGCGAGTTCATGAACCGGCAGGCCCGGGTGCTGGCCGGCTTCGTCCGGGAAGAGGGCGGGGGCGGCCCGGCTGTCCAGGTCCGCCTGGCCCTCAACCGGGTGCTGCAACGGCCTCCGACGGGACCGGAGGTGGCCCGAGGGGTGGAGTTGATGGAGTCGCTGCGGCAAGACCACCGAGCGGACCGGGACAGGGCCCTGGAGCTGTTCTGCCTGGTGGCGCTGAATTTGAACGAGTTTATCTATCTGGATTGATGAGGCATTCGGTAGCCAAACAAGACGCGTGGGCTGAGGAGGTCGTCATGGAGACCAGGAAAATCCGCAAGCGGGGAGGTGACTTCTGCGGCCGTACCCGGCGCGAGTTTCTGTGGCAGGCCGGAGGCGGATTCACCGGGGTCGCCCTGGCGGCCGCCCTGGGGGAGGACGGGTTCCTGCAGCGGCAGACGCTGGCGGCCGACGGCCTCACCGCCTTCCGCAATCCGTTGCGGTCCCGGCCTTCCCATGTCCCGGCCCGGGCCAGGTCGGTCATTTTTCTCTTCATGTACGGCGGACCCAGCCAGATCGACACCTTCGACTACAAGCCCTCCATGAAGGGATTGGATAACAAGACGGTCCAGGTCAAGACCTTCGGCCGCGCCGGCCACAGGCAGAGCGGCCGAATCGTGGAACCCCGCTGGAACTTCAAGCAGTACGGAAAGTGCGGCAAGTGGGTCTCGGACCTGTTCCCCCACCTGGGCTCCTGCGTGGACGACATCGCCTTCCTCCACTCCATGACGGCTGACTCGCCCATCCACGGGTCGGCCATGCTGATGATGAACTCGGGGCGAATCCTCAGCGGCAGCCCCTGTCTGGGCTCCTGGATCAACTACGGCCTGGGCACGCTCAACCGGAATCTGCCGGGCTTCGTGGTCATGCTGGATCCACGGGGCGGCCCCATCAGCGGGGCCAAGAACTGGAGCAGCGGCTACATGCCGGCCACCTACCAGGCCACGGTCGTGCGTTCGCGCGGCAAGCCCATTCTGGACCTGGCGCCTCCGGAGGGCGTCAACCCCGAAATGCAGCGCGACATGCTCGACAGCCTGGGCGCCTACAACCGGGAGCACTACCGGGAACGCGGGGACAACTCCGACCTGGCGGCGCGAATCGCCAGCTACGAGCTGGCCTTCAGGATGCAGCGCCACGCGCCGGAAGCGGTCGACCTCTCACGGGAGAGCCCGCGGACGCTGGCCCTCTACGGGATGGACCGCAAGGAGACGGAAGTGTTCGGGAGGCAGTGCCTGCTGGCCAGGAGGCTGGTGGAGCGGGGAGTCCGATTCGTTCAGATCTACTCGGGGGGCAACCACGGGGACGCCAACTGGGACGCCCACGGAGACCTCAAGTCCAACCACGACCTGCATGCGCTGGAAACCGACAAGCCTATCGCCGGCCTGCTGAAGGACCTGAAGCAGCGGGGACTGCTGGAGGAAACCCTGGTGGTCTGGGGCGGCGAGTTCGGCCGCCAGCCCACCGCCGAATACGAAAAGGGCACCGGCCGCGACCACAACGCCTACGGCTTTACCATGTGGATGGCCGGCGGCGGCATCAAGGGCGGCGTGAGCGTGGGCCGGACAGACGAGCTGGGCAGCGCCGCCGTCGAAGATCCCTTCCACGTCAGGCGCCTGCACGCGACCATCCTGCACCAGATGGGCATGGACCCGGACCGCCTCACCTATTTCTACAGCGGCCTGGATCAGAAACTGGTAGGCGTCGAAGGGGCCGAACCTATTGGCCAGATTATTTGAGGGAGTTTTGCTTCGTGTAACTTCGTGGTTCCTGGTGGCTCTTCGCGGATTTCTTCGTTGAAGATCGAAATTCCTTGGCCGTTCCTCACCCTGCCGGGCCGCCCAGTTGATTCCTGATCCATTTCAGGTCGTTCTTCGCCCCGGCCATATCGGTCTTTACCCCGGTGACGTCGACCTTCACCCCGGCCATATCAGTCTTCACCCCGGCCAGATCAGTCTTCACCCCGGCCAGATCAGTCTTCACC
>JAPPFQ010000065.1 GCA_028875135.1 Acidobacteriota bacterium | reverse complement strand
GTTGAGACCATCGGCTGCGACCTGCTGGATCTGCAGGCGCTGGAGGAGCTGCCCGAAGTTCCCACCGTGATTTACATGGTCGGCATGAAGTTCGGCTCCACCGGCAACGAGGCCCGCACCTGGGCGGTCAACGCCTACCTGCCGGCAATGGTCTGCCGGCGGTTCGCCCGGAGTCGGATCGTGGCCTTCTCAACCGGCAACGTCTACCCCCTGACCCCGGTTTCCGGCGGCGGCTCGAGCGAGGAGGACCCTCCCGGGCCGGACGGTGAATATGCCATGAGCTGCCTGGGCAGGGAGAGGATATTCGAGTATTTCAGCCGGACCCGGGGGACCCGGGTGTCGCTGCTGCGGCTCAACTATGCCTGTGAGCTGCGCTACGGCGTCCTGGTCGACCTGGCCCGCAAGGTCTGGGAGCGGCAGCCCATCGACCTGACCATGGGCCATGTGAACGTGATCTGGCAGGGTGACGCCAACGCCATGGCACTGCGGGCGGTCCAGCACTGCGCCACCCCGCCCTTCGTGGTGAACATCGCCGGCCCCGAGCGCCTGTCGGTTCGCCGCATCTGCCGGGAGCTGGGCCGGCTGATGAACCGTCCCCTCAACCTGGTGGGAGAGGAAGCCGCCGACGCCCTGCTGAGCGACGGGCGCCGCGGCTATCGGAGGCTCGGCGGGCCCCGTGTAGCCATTGAACGGCTTTTGGGCTGGATTGCCGACTGGGTGATGCGCGGCGGCCCCAGCCTGGACAAGCCCACCCATTTCCAGGTGCGCGACGGCCGATTCTAGGCGCCGGCGCGACTTTCAGGAGGTAGCCGTGTTGAGTCAACCCTTGCATTCCCTGCTTTCCAGGGGAGTGGTCATCCCCGCCCATCCCCTGGCCCTGACGGCCGGACGCAAGCTGGACGAGCGGCGGCAGCGGGCCCTGTCCCGCTATTACATCGCTGCCGGCTCGGGAGGCCTGGCCCTGGGCGTTCACATGACCCAGTTTTCCATCCGGGATCCCGGGCATGACCTGTTTCGACCCGTCCTGGAACTGACCCGTGAAGAGATGGACCGGGCAGACGCCAACCGGCCGGAACCCCTGCTGAGGATCGCCGGGATCTGCGGCCCCACCTCTCAGGCGGTGGCCGAGGCGGGACTGATTCAGGAGCTGGGATACCATGCCGGCCTTCTGAACCTGTCCGCTCTGAGCGAAGCCGACGACCAGCAACTGCTGGACCACTGCCGGGAGGTGGCCCGGGTCACCCCGGTGTTCGGTTTCTACCTGCAGTCGACCATCGGCGGCCGGGAGCTGTCCTACGGGTTCTGGCGCCGCTTCGTGGAGCTTCCGGAGGTGGTCGCCATCAAGCTGGCGCCCTTCAACCGCTACCACACCCTGGATGTGCTGCGCGCCGTGGCCGAGGCGGGGCGGGAGGACATCGCCCTCTATACCGGGAACGACGACAACATCGTGATGGACCTGATCACGCCCCACCGCTTCCGGGTCGGGGGGCGGGAGGTGGAACTGAGGATTGTCGGGGGACTGCTGGGGCACTGGGCCGTGTGGACCCGGCGGGCGGTCGAGATCCTGGAAGAGTGCCACGGCTACCGCAACGGCGACGGGACGCTGCCGGAGTCGGTGCTGAGACTGGCCATCGAGGTGACCGACAGCAATGCGGCCTTTTTCGACGCCGCCAACGATTTTCGGGGCTGCGTCCCGGGACTGCACGAAGTGCTGCGCCGCCAGGGCCTGCTGGAGGGCATCTGGTGCCTGGATCCGGAAGAAACCCTGGGACCGGGGCAACTGGAGGAGATCGACCGCGTCTACCGGGCCTATCCCCATCTCAACGACGACGACTATGTGCGGGAGCACCGGGACGAGTGGCTCCGATAGGGTCAGGCTCGCCCGCTGCTGCCGGGCCGGGACTCAACTGAAGAGAGGGGTTCCCTGCATGGAGCCGGGCAGGTCGTAGCCGCCCAGCCGGAGCAGCGTCGGCGCCATGTCCAGCAGGTGGGCTCCCTGGACTTCTCCGCGCCGCGAGAGTCCGGGGGCGTGGAGGATGAAGGCGCCGTGCTGGGCGTGGTTGCAGCCGTCGGGGCCGGTGTCGTTCTCCTGCAGGTGCAGTTGCGGCCGGCCCACCGAACCGATGGAGCGCCAGGCCAGTCCCCCGAAGTGGGCGATCAGGTCGGGGGCCACCCTGCGGACCGAGCGATAGACCTGCTCGGGCTTGAAGACATCGGTGCCCATGGGACGGCCCAGGTCATCCGGGATGGCTTCCAGCCTGGCGGCCACCTCGTCGCGGAAGGGCTCGTAGTCCTCCGGGGCAATGGTTCCGCGGGGCTCCCGGCCCTTGACGTTGAGGAAGACCCGGGCATAGTAGCCTCCCTCGCTCCAGACCCGGGTCCGATCCCAGTCGACCGCCAGTTGGCCGAAGGGCGTGGCCTCTTCAGGATAGCGACTCAGGACCAGCCAGCCCTGACGGATGAGCCATTCATTGACGCAGAAGCCCCCGTCCAGAGGCTTGGCTCCGTGGTCTGAGACCACCAGGACGACCGTCTCCTCCTCCAGCAGCTCCAGCAGTTCCCCCACCTTGCCGTCCAGCAGCCGATAGTAGTCGCCGACCACCTCCCGATAGGGGTTGCCCGCCTCGAAGAGCCGGTGGCGGGGGTCGTGATACTGCCAGAAGCCGTGTTGGATCCGGTCCAGGCCGATCTCCACGAACTGGAAGTAGTCCCACCTGGAGTGGCGCAGGAAGTGGCGGACCACCTCGAAGTGGGTGTGGGTCATGGAGTCGATCTGCTGCCTCAACCAGTCCTTGCGATGGGTGCGAAAACCGCTCACGTCGACCGGGTAGTTGCCGACCAGTTGGGTGATCCGCTCCTGGATGAGGGCCGGATGGGTGTAGGAGCTGCGGGCGGTGTCGGGAGTCAGAAAACACCCCACGCAGATGCCGTCCACCCGCCTGGGCGGATAGGAGGGGGGTACGCCGATGATGTTGGAGCGGCCTCCCTGGCGGGACACCTGGTCCCAGATGGCCGGCTCCAGGATGGATCGGGCGTTGGCGAAGCGGAGGCCGTCATAGGAATGGTCCGCCCGGTTGCGAAAGCCGTACACGCCCAGCGATCCGGGATCCTGGCTGGTGGCCATGCACATCCAGGCTGGAATGGTGATGGGGGGAATCACGCTCTCCAGACGGCCGTAGCAGCCGCCGGCCATGAGCCGGCGAAAGTGGGTGAGCCTTTCGTCCCCGAAAAGGATCTCGGGGGCGGCGCAATCGAGCCCGACTACCAGGATCCTGGTCATGGAATGACAACTCCTAAATCTGCACCCGGAGAAGCCGCTTGAAGGCCAGGGCGGCGAGAGTGGAGACGATCAGGAGGAATACCACCCAGTGAGTTTCCCATCCCAGCAGGTCGATCCGGCGGGCGGGATAGTTTACCGAGATGCGTTCTGCGAAGGAGTCCGGCGGCAGCGGCGGCGCTCCCGGGTGTTGCAGCAGGTCCCAGAATTCGCGGGACGGAGTGACCGCCGAGACCCTCGCCAGCGCCTGGTCGGAAGTGACGATCTCCTTCCGCACCTGCCGGCCCTCGAACAGAAAGGTCAGCAGATGGGTTCCCTGCCGCCGCGGGCGCACGCTCCAGTTCACCTCTCCGGAGTGGGGGCTCCGCAGGGGTCTTCCCACCAGTTCCAGGCCGTCGCCGGTCTCCAGCCGCACCTTGGAGAGATCGCCCGCTCCCGCCAGCTTCAGGGCCACCAGGGCGGTCTCTTCCGGTTTGAGGGGCTGGTATCCGTAAAACGGGTTCAAGTGGATCAGCACCAGGGCGAGCGGCGCCAGCATCAGCAACAGGGGCCGTCCGGCGTATCTCAAGTAAATCAGGTTGGCCAGCAGCATGCGGGACAGGGCCGACCACTGGATGCCGAGGCTGTGCTGAAAGAGACGGAACTCCAGCAGGTGGGCCGCCATGCGCCGGCGCAGCCCCCCGATGGCCTCCTGGTTGGAGGTGAGCCGGAAAGCCAACAGAAACAGGATGCCCATGGCGGCCGACAGCAGCAGCAGGGAGGTCGAGGGCGAAAGCCCCTGCAAGGGCGCCATCACCAGGTCGGTGGCCAGGCTCAATGTGCGGTTGAACAGCTCCATGGTCGGTCGGGTTGAGGTAACGCTTCGGATCGAGCCAGGCCGGCGGGAGTCGGACTATTCGATGTATCCGAGCCCCTTCAGGCGGTTGGCGATCTCCTCATCATCTGCCGCGGACTCGCCCCCGGTTCCCTCCATGGACCTCAACTCCCTTTCGAGGACGTGGGTGACGAACTCCTCGACCGAGCTGTAGCCGAGCTGTTCCGCCTGCGTGCGGCATCGGCTCAGCAACTCGCCGTCCAGCTTGATCCTGCTGCCAAACATGACATTCTCTCCATGCGTTGGGACGCGACCGGGCCGGCCGCCTCCGGAAGATTAAATCAGGGGGCGTCCCTTCATGTGGGCCGGCTGCTCCACTCCCAGCGCCTTGAGCACGGTGGGGGCGATGTCGGTCAGCCCGGGGTTTTCCTGCCCGATCCTTCGATTGCTGAAGAGGACACCGGGGACCAGGACCGGGTCCACGCAGTGGTCGCCGCTCCAGTGCCGGGTGTTGTCCTCGAACTGCGACGGGGTGACTCGTCCCGTGGCGCCGGCCCACGAGGTCCGATAGCCGGCATTGTATCTTACCAGCAGATCGGGGGCGTCATAGGTGTATGGGCCGGTAAAGGCACTTTCGGTTTCAACCACCCCCCGAATGGCGGTTAGGCCCGTCTTGGGATCGACCAGTCCTGTCAGTTTCCGGGAGATTTCCCTTCTCAAGGCCGCCAGCGGCGCTCCCTCCTCCACGATTCCCCTGGCTTCGCGTCCCTTGCGGTTGATGAACACCCCGGTCAGTCCCAGGGCAAAGGCCCGGGTTCGATCCCAGTCGACGCCCTGCAGCCAATCGCCACTCTCGGAGAGGCCCTCCTTGAGGAAGAGATAGCCGTTGTCCCGCAGCCAGGCATTCAGGTTGAGACCCCGCTTGAACTGGGTGAACCCGTGGTCGGAGATGACCAGCAGCAGGGTCTTGTCGTCGATGACCTGGAGCAGCCGCCCCAACAGGCGATCGGTTCGAATGTAGAGGTCCCGGATCACGTGCCGGTACTTCTCGGTTTCCTTGCCGCGGTTGGAGGGGTGATCGGGGTCCAGGCACCTGAAGAACATGTGCTGAACCCGGTCGGTGGTGTCGAAGACGCAGGCGCAGACTCCTTCGGGGGTGCGCTCCAGGACCTTGAAAAACATCTTCTCCCGCTCGTCGTATAGCAGGTAGGCCTGCTTGAGGAAGGCCTCTTCGTCGATCGCCCCCTCGTTGAGAGCCCAGGTGTCTTCCGCCAACCCCAGGGTGCCGTAGGGCTCGATCAACTTGGCCAGGTAGACGGAGTAGATGAAGGGGTGCGAGATCGGCAGGCTGGGGTGTTCCGGATCGATGTGAACCGGGGAGACGTAGAGCTCGAAGTGGGGAGAGGTTCGATTCAGGTGGAAGAGGCAGATGCCGTGGATCTTCATTCCCAGCCCGGGCCGAAAGACCACCCGAATCCAGGGAGAGTAATTGCCCGGTTGCAGCTCGAACTCCTGGTCGGAGACGGTGATGCGAACCCGGTCCCGGGAGGCGTCCAGCCGGATTTCCATGGGCATAGTCAACTCTCCCCCATCGCGAAGCAGCGGGTTCTCGGGCCCATGCAGCTCGGTCCGGATTCGGTTGTCGCTGACGGAGACCGGGTACCGTGTGCCTCCGACCGCCGATCCGGAGGGATCGCCGTTGCTGGTGTAAAGCGAGAAGGTCCCCTGAGAGCCCTTCAGGTCGGGGGTGCACATGCCGGAAAGCAGCACTCCGTGGAACTTCTCCGGCGGGAAGGTGACCGGGACTCGAATGATGGAGCTGAAGATGCCCTGTTCGCCCAGAATCTTCCAGAAAGGCTTGCTCTTCTGTTTCAGGCTGGCCCGGGGCTTTCCCAGGGGGATCAGGTACTTGCCCACCGAGAACACCCGGGAGGCTGCGCTTATCTGCGCCGAGGACAGGATGGGGGCGTAGGTGCAGGGGTCCCGGGTGAGGAAGTCGTAGATGTTGTGGTAGGAGGCGTCCACTCCGGTGGAGAAGGTGGACCAGGCCACCGGGGAAATGGCCGGCTCGCTGGTGGCCAGTGCGGTGAAGTCGCCCCGCTCCTTCAGCCTCCGGAAGTTGGGGAGCAGACCTTCCTTCATGAAGCCCTCGGCCAGCTTGGGGTCCATGCCGTCGAAACCCACCACCACCACCCTGGAAACGTCGGTCTTTTTCCGGCCCCTTCCCTTGCGCTTGAGGAAGAGGCCCGCCAGGAGCCGCAGCGGCCAGGAGAGGAGTGAAAAGCCCGCCAGCAGGACGGCCAGCAGCAGCACCAGAAAGGAAGAAACGAAGGCGAATCCCGCCCCCGGTCCAATGTAGGCCTGCAGGGACAGGGGACAGGCGGTCCCCAGGATCAGGGCCCAGGCGATGGTCGGCCACAGGGATTTGGGTTTCCGGGTCATTGAAGAAAAGCCGCTGCCTCCCCTCTCGAAGTCAGGGCATAATACATCAACCTCCTTGGGTCCCATCGATTTTGGCGTCCGGGAACCCCGGCCCGAGGACGGCCGAAGCGGTCAAGGGGGCGGTTGGCAACCCGTCAACGACCCGGCACGGTTCGAAGAGCGCTCAATCGATGAAGCTACCGGTCCTGACGATCTGTCTCATCTTGATAGGCATCAACCTGCTGGCCTGGGGACTCTCCGGCGGGCAGGTCGCTATCGACCTGAGAACCGGACTGGCGGCCCTCTGCCTGAACAGCTACTTCTTCCTCTTTCTGCTCTTGGGTTACCCACCCCTTCAAAAAGCTCTCGGGGACTGGTTTGGCAGGAGCGCCGGCCGGATGCTGGCCGCTGTGCCCGTTCTCTGGATTCCCTACTCCATTTACGGCTTGGCCACCGACAACCTGCGAGTCGTGCCGCGTCTCACGCTCGCCCTCTATATGTTGGTCCCTATTCTGATTGTCCTGTTGACCCGAAGGCTCTCCAATCGGTTGCACTGGCAGGAGTGGCTGGTGGCCCTGGTGCTGTGGCTGCCCCTCGACTTCGGCCTGATGAAGGGAGTCTGGACCTGGCCCGAAGGAGGCTTGGCTTATGGAATGAGCGCGCTGGTCGGGACCTGTCTGGGTGTGTTTTGCGTGGTCTGCCTGCAGGGCCTGGGCGGGGTGGGCTATCGCTGGCGTTGGCGGGCGGTGGATTGGCGGGTGGCCGCGGGGTATTTCGCGCTGTACGCCCCGGTGGCCATTGGGCTGGGTCTCCTGACCGGGTTCCTCCAGCCCGCCGAGAAGTTTGCCTCTCCCGGCGCCCTCCTGGCGATGGCGCTGGGAATCTTCATTTTCATCGGCATTCCCGAGGAACTGCTGTTCCGGGGCATCATTCAGAACCTCCTGGAAAAAGCCATCGGCCGCCCCGCCCTGGCCCTGGCGGTGGCCTCGCTCATCTTCGGCGCCGCCCACCTCAACAACGGCCCCAGCCCCGACTGGCGCTACTTCCTGCTGGCCACCCTGGCCGGACTGGTCTACGGCCGGGCCTACGCCAGCACCCGCAACCTGATGGCCCCGGCCCTGCTCCACACCCTGGTGGACGTCGCCTGGCGGGGGTTTTTCCGGTAATGGGAAAGGGCTGGATTGCTCAGGACACCGGGCGGCGGGCTCACCTTCACCGATTTTGGGTTAGCGTTTGCATTCTGAAAGGGCGTCCATTTCTGCATCGCTCCAAACTACAAGAAGATATTTCCTCCACAAGCTTTCCCGCTCACTTCAATTGATTAACGGCACGAAATCTCTGCAACGTCTGTGCTCATCCACCTCCCTCAAGTGGCATCGGGACGAGTTCGGTTTCCAGTTCGGCACCGTCGGATTCAATCGCCTCCAGAGGACACGCCCCTCATCCCATCTGACCGGAAAGTTGATCTTATTTTCGACTTTTCCGCACGACTAAAGCAGCAACTTGTTCGGCGAGTCGGATGGCCTCCCTGGCTGCTTCCATGTCGGGCTCTTCTGAGCCTTCCATCGGATAGCGCACTGTCGTCCCATACTCGCCCAAGATTTCGGCAGCTGACATCAGTTCCTCAAAGGCTGGTTCTCGTGCCGTGCAGAGCTGTGTGAGATATACGAGATCGTGCACGAAGCGGAAGCGTGCCGAGTGAGCGATCAAGTAACCCTTCAAATATTTCTCGGCGCATTGCTGGGCGTGATAGCAGGCCATCTCCGGCAAGGGTTTTCCTGGGCCCAACGCCCGACGAGCTAACTCCAGATCCTGATCCGCCTTCTCGAACCAGTCCCGTTCAGGCCACCTGTCGCTCATACAACACTTCTCCCTCTTCCAGCGCCTTGTGGATCAAGGAATAGGGGTCATTGCGCCGCTCGGCGAGGACTTCCGGGGAGCGAACAATCACATCGACGGGCAGTACGAAGCGCTCGGCTATCGCCCGACGGATCGGATTGCCGCGCTGTGGCCGTCCCGCATCCGCACGAAGCACGACCAGCAGGTCCACATCGCTGTGCTCTCCGACCTCTCCGCGAGCCTGGCTGCCGAAGAGAATCACCTGTTCCGGATCAAAGCGTTCGACAATCAATTGCGCTATGGCCCGGATAGTGGTTTTGTCGATATGGGCTTCCATAGCATTCATAGGTTCCTCTTACAAATCGTTTCTTGTAGGTCGCTACAAAATAGCGTCTTTGCCGCCCATTGGGCAATCCAAACTGCTCCTCTCGTCCTTGCACATGCGCAAGTCCTTGAATCGCAACGTGCGTCTGCGGATTTCCGTCGGCGAGGGCGTTGATGGAGACGAGCATACGGTCGCGGGTGCAAATGTGGCGGAAGGCGACCTCGTCTTCTGGCCAGACTACGGGTTATGTGTTCAGCAGGTGGCTTGGGTCTTTGCTGGTGAGGGGTGTGTGTTCAAAGCCAAGTCCCAAGATGCATCTCCCGGCCTGCGTCGTGGCTGGTCAGAGGGAAGCGTGGAATGATTGCCCTAAAGTCTGGAATTCTGACACTTCCTGGCTGGCTAGTTTGCGGCGGATTTGCTCAAAGCGGCTGACCACTTCTTTCGAGTACAACCGTTCTCCGCACCGGAGACAGACTTCGGTCCCGACAGTTACCGACGCGAGATTGACGCCCCCGCGTAGCAGTTTCTCCACTTTTTTCCGAACCATTTCACCGCCGCACACAGGACATGCGTTGAATGGCATCATTTTGGCCCCCGTGTTCGCCAGTCGAGCCAACGAGCAGGGTCGGGACGGTATACCTCGTAGAACCGTCGAACCCCACCCCTGAAGGCTTCGGACGAGTCCGAAGCGGATTATAGCGGAGGTAGGGATGATGGGAGCGGCGATATCTCTCCATTGGTAGTATAGATCAGGCGCTGCTCGGTCGAAGAG
>JAPPFQ010000621.1:2488-9573 GCA_028875135.1 Acidobacteriota bacterium | reverse complement strand
TAAAATGGGGGTAAAATGCCCTGAATCGACCGTTTCGTTGTTAAAGATGGGCTAGACCCCAGTGTGGGTGATCATACCTTGACCAGGATTGGAAACGCCTGAAGAAACCCGCCGACAACTTGTCGCGAATGACGCCCGCTACGTTCCAGGACTCCTTGGATACGAGTCGACCGACTGATCGAGCCCTCGGGCCCGGCATGGTTGAATCGCGACGGATCGCGGTTCAGTATACTATCAGGCGGTCATACTCCATTTCGCGCCCCCTCGGCGACAAATGGGACGCGTTAGCGCAATCCTGCAGCTGCATCGAGCCATGCCGAACACTTGCACCTTCAGCCTTCCCCGCTGTCTCGTTTCCACCATCGCTGCCACGTTGCTAACCGCGATGCTCCTCCAACAGACCGCGCCCGAAGCGGCCGGCCAGGCCGGGACGACCACCGGCACCATCCGCGGCACCGTCCGTGATCCGCTCGGCGATCCGGTGGAGGGGGTGGCGGTTGTCCTGCAGCACCGGGAGACCGACTTCCGGACCACCGTGGAGACCTCCTCGTCCGGGACGTTCGCGCGCACCCTGCTGCCACCGGGGACCTACGACCTGACCGTAAAGGCGGCCGCGGACGTCTTCAGCACCGAGCGCATCGAAGGGGCCAGGCTGCGGGTCGGGGAAATGCTCGACCTGGACGTCGCGCTCAAGATCGTGACGACGGAGACCATCACCGTCGTCAGCGAGTTGGAACCAACGCTCGACACCGCCGACGTCACCAGCTCGCAACGCGTTCTGGAGGATGTGGTCGATGGACTCCCCAGCAACGGCCGCAACTTCGTGAAGCTGACGCTGCTTACCCCCGGCACCTCGATCTCGCAGGGGTCGGACGGAGACGAGCTCAACATCAGCGGGCAGCGCGGCATCTTCAACAACTTCATCGTCGACGGGGCGGACTTCAACAACCCGTTCTTCGGCGAACAGCGCGGCGGCCAGCGTCCGGCCTTCACCTTCAACCAGGACGCCATCGAGGAACTGGTGGTGGTGAATCAGGGCGCTACCGCCGAGTTCGGCCGCTCGGCCGGCGGCTTCGTCAACGTGATCACCAAGTCGGGCACCAACCGGCTGGCAGGCTCCGCCCACTACTTCGGGCAGTGGGACGAGATCGCCGCCCCCTTTCCCGAGTCGCGCGGCGGCGGGCGGCCCGACTTTCACCGCAATCAGGTGGGCGCCACACTCGGCGGCCCGCTGGTGCGCGACCGGACGTTCTTCTTCCTGGCCTACGACCAGCAGGCGGCCGCCGAAACCAAGCAGGCGACCCGCCGCGTTCGCAATCCGGCCAACCTGCAGCGTCTGGAGCGCTTTCTGCAAGAGCGCTGGCCGGGCCTGTTCGACGACGAGTTCGGTCCCATCCGGCGCACCGACGACGCGCGCTCGCTGCTGGCCAAGCTCGACCTGAACCTCGGAGGCCGCCACCAGGCCTCGGTCAAGTACAACTACACCTGGTCGGAGCAGGTGAACGGCACCTTCGACGTCGATTCCTGGGGCGCCTCGGCCAACGGGATCGAGGGCGACCGCTCGCACGCGGTCAACGCCAGTCTCCGCTCTCTGCTGAGCGACGCTCTTTCGAACGAGCTGCGCCTGCAGGGGGCTCGGGAAGACCGGCCGCGCTGGTATCGGGGACCGCTGCTTCCCGGTGCCCGCCTGCCCGGTCCGCCCCAGTTCGCCGAGCTGGGCGGACGGCCCTTTCCCGACATCGCCATGGACTTCGAGGACGCCTTCCGCATCGGGCTGCCCTTCTTCCTGCCGATCGATCCCGCGTTCGACACGCGATTTCAGTTGGTGGACAACCTCTCCTTCGCCACGGGCTCCCACCTGGTCAAGGCCGGGGTGGAGTACAACCGGACCAGCGTTGAGCAGCAGTTCATCGGTATGGCGAACGGCCGCTACGTCTTCGATTCGGTCGAGGGCTTCATCGGCTTCGTCACCCACGGCGACCGCTACGTCACCTGCTCAGACGGATCGACCGGCCTGCTCGGGGTCTGTCCGCCCGGCTCCGCCGTCGCCGGGCCGGTGCTGCTCTACCTGCAGTCGGCCACCGTGCCCGGCGTCCCCGCGGAGCGGCTCGGGCGACAGCAGTTCCCGATGCACGAGCTGGGCCTGTTCGTTCAGGACACCTGGCATCCCCATGACCGGGTGACCCTGGACCTGGGGCTGCGCTGGGACGGCGCCTGGCACCCGGACGTCTTCGTCGAGCCGGCCGACACCTTCTTCGCTCCCTACCTGGACGACCCGCTGTTCCCGTCCGATGGCCGGATCCCGAATGACCTGGACAACCTGCAGCCCCGGCTCGGGCTGGCCTGGGACCTGGGCGGCGACGGCCGCACCGTGCTGCGCGCCAATGCCGGGTCCTACGTCGCCCGCATCCCCATGCTCGTCTTCGCCCAGTACCGGACGACCAACGGCGCCTTCCAGCAGATCCTCTTCCGCAGCAGCAGCGCGCCCGGGCTCGGTCCGGTTCCCGCCGTCGACCGGCAGATCGACGCCTCGTCTTCGCCGCCGTTTCTGCCGGACATCCACGTGGCGGACCGCGATCTGGAGCTGCCGCGCACCTGGTCATTCAGCAGTGGCGTCGACCAGGACCTGGGGCGAGGGGTTGCGGCCAGCATCGGGTACATCCACGCGCGCACCGACAACCTCTTCCGCTTCGTCAACCGCAACGATGCGGTCCTGGGGGCGCCCTTCGGGATCGGGACCCACCCGGGCGGCGGAGGCATCAACACGCTGACCGTCACCGAGAGCAGCGCCCGCTCCCGCTATCACGCGCTCACCGCGGGCCTGCGCGGGCGCAGCGGCCTGGGCGGCTGGCCCATCACCTTCGAGACCCACTACACGCTGGCCTTCGATCGCTCCGACGACGACAACGAACGGGATCCGTTCGTCCTTCGCTACGCCTATGCAGCCGACTTGGCGCCGGAATACGGCTGGTCGGATCGGGACCGTCGCCACCAGGTGAGCGGGTACGTCCTGGCCACCCTGCCGGGGGAGGTGCAGTTGAGCCAGGTCGTGCGGGTTCTCTCCGCCTCTCCGGTCTCCGAGCAGTGCGGAAACCGCGGCCAGCGGGCCACCCAGCCGGCCGACCGGATCTGCGCCGACGGCTCCATCCTCACGCGCAACACCCTGCGACGGCAGAACGGGTTCTTTTCCTGGGACCTGCGGGTGTCGCGGCGTTTCGCGCTCGGCGACGCCGCCCTCGAGCCGATCTTCGAGATCTTCAACCTGACCAACACCGACAACTACCTCGACCCCGCCGTCGGCTCGCTTCTCTTCAACTTCGACGGCACGCTTCGCAGCGGGCTCGGCGACACCCGGCGGGCGCAGGTGGGGCTGAACCTGCGGTTTTGAGATGCGGCTGGAAGGACATGCTAGAGTTCAGACCCGGTCTGTCCCTCCAGGTCCGTAACGGAGACAGTTGGTCGTTCGGAGGCTATCCCGGAGAGCATGGCGGCTGCGGCCAGGCAGGCCGCGGCTGCTGAGAAGGCCACCTCGGAGACCTCAAGGCAAGATAGCGAAAAAGTGTACCACGCAGGGAGCGGAGTCTGCACACCGGCGGCGATGCATGGCCCGAACAGGTCCGACGAGATAAGTATTGAGTGATACAATCGAGGGGGAAAATCCATCCAATTGTATTCGTCCTTCCGTAGCGAGAATGAGGTCTGTTTGCTGCGGTAGTGAAAGTAAGATTTATTGAGCCAAATCAATAGGTCGAAGGGCTTTGGATCTGGAGATTACCTTGCGGGAAGTCGCCTGACATGCCTACAAAGCCAGACTTAACCCCTGAAGAAAGAGAGTCGGTCGTCGCGGCGCGTATCATGTTCCGTCAATGGGACGAAAGTGAGGCGCGTATCCTGGAAAAGTTCGGGGGCGACGTCGACAAGGCGGTCGTGGCGCTGAAGCTTAGGCCTAGGAATGCCAAGCAGAAGCGAGCCGAAAAGCTGTTCCAGGAAACCAACCTCCACAAGGCAGCGGCGGAGGACCCCGACCCGTGGGGCGTCGACTACGTCATAGACCTGCGGGCAATTGGCCTGGAGGAGCGGGACGGCTTCGGGCGCACCCCGTTGCACGTTGCCGCTTGGTTCAATAAGAATCCGGCCGTGATCGAGTTCCTGTTGAAGGCTGGCGCCGATCTGGAAGCGCGAGACCCGGACGGGGATACCCCGCTGCACTTAGCCGCTTGGTTCAATGACAACCCAGCCGTGATCGAGGCCCTGCTGAAAGCCGGAGCCGACCGGGAAGTCCGGGATCGGTTCGGCCGCATCCCCTGGGACTACGCCCAGGACGGGATCGCCTGCGCTGAAGCCTCCGGCAACAACCAGCTTGCTCGTCAACGCCGGCAGGCTTTTGAAGCGAATTAGGCATGAACCGTTATCATCCTGTTGGAACCCACCGCAACATCCTCAAGGTTGTGCGTAGAATTTCTTTGGCCAGCTCCAGCTAGTTGAAGCCCGACCAAAGCCTGTCAATGGGCGACTGGGGTGTTTTTCCGCCCCTGTGTGACCAAGCCTGTTCCCCCTCCATAGGTCAAGGCTTCAGTCTTGATTCGTCTACTTGTCTCCGACATCGATTCCAACAAAGAAGAGGCGCCGACAATCCTCGCATCGAACGGGGGCTCGACGGCTCAGAAGTGGTTTGTGCAGTGGGAGATGAGAACGCTAGGATGGCTTTTTGTTATTGACTCAGAGTATAAAATATTGACAAAAGGGGATGTCGATGATAGCTTAACTACGGGCAGCCGATACTGGCTGCGCTTTTGCAAGAAGATACTTGTCGTTTAATGCAACTAGGAACGATCTACGTGCTCGATTCTTTCGGGCGGCCCTTCGGGGCCTATCGGCAGACAAGACTCTCTCCCATCTCTGGTGTCGGGCGTTGTCTAGCGCGGTCCTCCAGTAGTGGGGCGAGGTGTTCTGAACACGTTGGTTGCTCGCACTTTATCAGCGGGATCCAGCGGATCTTTAAGAGAGATAGTCTGTGGGGTTCAGCCATGCCGGCTCTCCTAGTTGCGGCTCCAGCGGACGCTCTAAGAGCGTCGGAAAGGAGGCAAGAAAATGAACGACAAAGATCTTGCTGGCTGCGTTCGGTCTCTGATAGAGATCCGGACGCAGCTAAACCATGTGCTGAACCCCAGCGTCAGTAAGGAGTTCGACTCTGTCATAAGTCAACTTCAAGATTGTTTAGATCGTGGGTCAGACCCTCGCCCACCGGCGAAGCTCGTCGATAGAACTGTTCGGTTTATTGGACGACTGATCGACGTCGCAACAAACGTCTCGGACCTAATTGATCGATACAAGAACTGATGCAACAGACTATTTTCTTTTTTTCGAGATCGATTTTGCGCCTTGGAAATGCCATCAAAGTCTGCCGAGCCCATCGTGGACTAACCCAAGATAGGTTAGCTAAGCGAGCAGGGATTTCCTTGTCCTATTTGTCACTACTGGAAAATGACAAACGTGATGCAAGTGTCTCCACTTTGGAGTCCATTGCACATGGTCTGAAAGTCCCACTCAATCTTATATTTTTCTTGGCGTCGGACGACGAAGAACTGCGAGGCCTCCCGGAAGGGGTTAAGGACAAGCTGTCTTCCGTAATATTGAGGTTGTTGAATGAACCGAGGAGTGCAAAGACCTAACTACCCGTATCATCCTTTCAGCAGGACTTCGACGTTGGCGAGGCTCCTTCGAGAGGATTTCGCGACACTGGGATCAATTGCCGAATCGCCGCACAACTACTACCGATCTATTCCCATTAGGCGTAAGGGAAAGACTAGAAAGACATGGGATGCGCTTCCACCACTCAAGTCCGTCCAAGCGCGCATCCAATGTCTGATCCTTCGCAAAGTGAAGTACCCCGATTACCTGCAAGGGGGCATTAGAGACGAAGAGCAAGTTAGAGACTTTGTTACCAATGCTTCATTACACTGTGGTCGGCGGATCATAATTTCTGAGGATATTGAGAATTTTTTCCCTTCAACGAGGTCAGGCCTCGTATACGACTTGTGGCGTTCCCTTTTCCATTTTCCTGATCATATTGCACGCGTGCTGACAGGATTGACGACCTTAGAAGGCTATCTACCGCAGGGCGCAAAAACGAGCAGTTACTTGGCCAATCTGGTTCTGTGGCGTACAGAACCCAGACTGGTGGAATGGTTAAGAAGGCATGGATTCGCCTACTCTCGCTACATCGACGATATCACGCTTTCAACTGACAGAAATCTCACCCGACAAGAGACCGCAGAGGTATTAAGACAAGTCGCAGGAATGTGTTCGCCTTTGGGCTTTCGCCTAAAACGATCGAAACATGGCTTGACTATGAATGGCAATCGAATGTGCACGACTGGTTTGATTGTCAATCGGCAAGTCGGATTGCCTAAAGAGTACCGCTCTCAGACACGTGCCTTGGTCCATCGATGCGAGCAATTAGCCAATCAGACAACGTTGATGAGGCAGTCGCCGTTCTTCTCGGTGCAATGGAGGCGAATAGCTGGGAAGGTGGCACTCTTATGCCGTATTCACCCAATCGAAGGGAGATTGCTGCGAGAGCGACTACTGGCGATTAAGCCAACTTAGCCCACTATGAGACATTTCTATTTCAGGGGTCCCTTTAGTCCCCAAGTGTCGTGTCAGAAGTTCAACATATCTACTTGATATATTCCGCCAGTCGCAGTTTCTACCGTTAACGCCAACACTGGATGCAGCCACACCACGCGGGCTCCGATGGAATGCCGTTTCTACGGTCGGCGGGTGGGGTTCGAAGGCAGTGCCTTGCGAATATCTCTCTCAAGATCCTCGGCATCGAATTCTGCCGGGACCTCCAGCAAGCGGATGCCGGCCTTTCTGAGGGCTTCCCGTTTCACGGCATCGCGTATGAAGGTCGTGTCTCTGAAGTGTCCGTGCCCCTGGTACTCCACTGCCAGAACAGGCATGCCGTAAGCGTCGATCATCAGAAAATCCAGGCGCTTGCTGTTGATGGAGCGAAAGGCGAGGTCGCGTGCTTCCTGCGAACCGGAGGCCGGCCGGGGCGCTAGCACTTCACCCAGGCTGGT
>JAPPFQ010000621.1:0-2478 GCA_028875135.1 Acidobacteriota bacterium | reverse complement strand
GGTCTGAGCCATGACGCGAAGGCCGCCCGGCGTCTCCCGGGCCACCGCCTCCAGAATCCGGAGAATCCTGTATTCCGGCCGGTTGAGAAGGGGACGGGCCTCGAAATCGACCTTGGCGATGAACTCCAATTGCGCCGTTGGCCCGCCAGGGCGGTTGGATGGATCAGGCTTTGGAGATGGCGCTTCTTCGGCCGTGGCGCCTTCCCGTTGCTTCGGGACTGGCTCGGCGTGACTTGGTGGTTGGAGAATCAGTCCACGCCCGCTCATCGGTTCCGGCCTGGGTTCGTCCGGCGGCTCCGCTGCCTTCGGTGGGGAAGATGGCGCCGCCGCGGCTGTGGCGCCTGCTGGAGCCTCCCGGGACGGCTTGTCGAATTTCGGTGGCGGCAGAATGAACCCCCGCCCACTGGCCGGTCTGGGCTTTGGCCCGCCAGGGGGTTTCGAAGCATCGGGCCTGGGCGACGCTCCTGTTCCGCCGGTGGCGCTTCTTGAAATCTCCAGACGCCGGCTGCCGGATCTCGGCTGTGCGGGCGTGAACCCCTGCCTCCGCACCGGTTTCGCTTTGGGCCGGCTCCGCTTCAGGCTGCCGGAAAGCTTGGCCCCGAGCAGAGCCCACAAGAGCAAAATCGGAATCAAGGCCACGCTGGCCCAAAGGCAGACCCTCAAGATGATGTCCACGGCGTCCATTCTCTATTCCCCTCTCCGTCCTCAATTCAGACTGCCGGTTCTATCCCGTCCGAACCTTTCTCGCCGCCTGCAGTTCCGCCCCATGCCCAAATTCCCCCGGCAGGCACTGAAGGTCCGTTGCCGTCCAATGTTATTTTGGTCCCGATCCGCCTCGGAAACAAGTGCCGCGGTTAGCCTGCTGCACAACTGTCGAGCTCCGGCAACCTGGAGGAGAGAGGAACGTGCCCCTTGAGCTCAAGAAACATTCATCTCTGGACAGGTGCTGTGCTAAACTATATTCGCTTTTTGTTTGCTTTTTGAAATACTGCCTGGTAGGTCGTGGGACCAATCTGCCGCTAGCCCCGCCCCACTCGGTCGACGGATCCAAGTTGGACTCGAGCGAAGCGGGACCGGCGGCACCTTTTGCTATAGACTGTCACCGAGGACGCTCATGGCTAACAACTCTTCCATCGAGTGGACGGATGCCACTTGGAATCCGGTCACCGGGTGCACCAAGGTCAGTCCCGGCTGCAAGTATTGCTATGCGGAGCGCCTTGCTCGACGCCTTGCGGCCATGGGCAATCCACGGTACCGCAACGGCTTTAGGTTGAGTCTGCAAGTGGATCTACTGGAACTTCCGCTGAAATGGCGTCAACCCAGGCGTATTTTCGTCAACAGCATGAGCGACCTGTTTCACGAAGATATTCCCGATGAGTATGTCCAGTCGGTCTTCGAGGTCATGAACCGTGCTTCTTGGCACAATTTTCAAATATTGACCAAGCGTCCCGAGCGCCTCGCTCAGCTCGCAGACGACCTCACCTGGAGTCCCAACATCTGGCAGGGTGTGTCGGTGGAGAGCCCTGAATACCTCTGGCGAATCCCGCACCTGAAGCAGGTGCCGGCCCCCATCCGGTTCCTGTCGCTGGAGCCGCTGATCGCCGCCATGCCTCAACTGCCGCTGGAAGGAGTGCACTGGGTAATAGTGGGTGGAGAAAGCGGGCCGCGTCGACGGCCGATCATGCCTGACTGGGTGCGAGCCATCCGTGACCAGTGCAGAAGCCGGCGAGTCCCGTTCTTCTTCAAACAGTGGGGCGGCTTCAATTCAAAATCGGGGGGCTGTCTGCTGGACGGCCGCAAGTGGCAGGAATGGCCGGAATCCACACATGCACAGCGACTCGAGAGCACAGCCTGCTGAATCCGCGAATACCCAATGGCGATTCCGAAGGAAACCCTCTGGCCGCTTGAGCCTCATACGCTCGGCAAGCACCTGGTACTGAAGTCTTATCTGGACGCGTGGCTTCCCATCATGGGCAGGTGGAATGGACGCATCCTGTTCATTGACGGCTTCGCGGGGCCAGGCAAGTACAAGGGAGGAGAAGACGGTTCTCCGCTGATCGCGCTGAATGCGCTAAAGAATCATGCCGCGCGGTCCGCAATTAACGCTGAAGTCGTCTTCTTCTTTGTCGAGAAAGACCGGGCACGCGCCGCTTACCTCAAAGGGTTGGTGCGAGCAGAGAGCCGGATGCTGCCGTCGAGGTGCCGGGTACGTGTCGTGCCGGGCGCGTTCGACAACGCTCTGTCGCAATTGCTGAACATGCTGGATGAGCAGAAGAGGCAATTGGCTCCCTCGTTCGTGATGATCGATCCGTTCGGGGTTTCAGACACTCCCATGGAAGTGATCGCCAGAATCCTGCAGAACCAGAAATGCGAAGTCTATGTCTCGTTCATGTACGAGGCCATCAATCGCTTCAAGAGCTCGCATGAGTTTGAGGGACATCTGGACCGCCTCTTTGGTGCGAAGGATTGGCGGGATGG
>JAPPFQ010000241.1 GCA_028875135.1 Acidobacteriota bacterium | reverse complement strand
CTCCACGGTACCTATCAGTGTGACCTCGCCCATCTCCTCCAGCACGCGGTAGTAAGCCAACTGCCCCTGGGCGTTGGCGTAAGCCATGGCCTGGGTGCCGAAGTCCAGATCGAGGCGGCTGACGGGCTGGATCTCGCGGTTCACCCGGGCCGCCAGGGACGACTGGCACACCGCTACCCTTCCCCGCCTCATATCCGGCAGGCTGACGGCGCCCCGGCCCCGTTCCAACGCATCCGCCATTCCCTGTTCGCGCCGGTTGCTGACCGCCGCGGACTCGGTCATGTCCCGGTTGTGGGCCAGGGCGAACAGGGCCAGGTCCAGGTGCCCGTCAAAGATCGATCTCACTGGAGAGCTCCTCTCCCGGCTCGGGCGTTCGCTGACGGCAAGGCGGCCGGGTTCACCGCTCCGCCATGCGAACGGCGGTTCCCCGGCTCATGTGGGCAAGGGAGCGGCCGAACATTGGAATGACAGGCTGCCCTGAGGGCAGCCCGGGTGATTCAGGGGAAAAGTGTGGGACTCAAGTGAGGACAGAGCGGCGACGCAGCGTCCGGTCCGAGGGCTACTCGGCCTTTCGTGATCCCTGCTGGAGTTCCTCGGGAAAGCTCTCGCCGAGCGCCTGTCCGGTCGCCTGGGTATCCGAGGCGTTTTCCAGGTATTCCTGAACGTCAGTCCTGGCTTCCTCATCGCTGACCGCTTTGGCGCTGAGCGAAATCCGGCGGTTGTCGAGGTCCATGCCCAGCATCTTCACCACAATTTCTTCCCCGGGCTGGTAGTTGGACACGGAGGCCCGCCCGGGTGTTTCGGGAAGCTCGGAAACATGCACCAGGCCTTCAACTCCCTCGGCCACTTCCACAAACAATCCGAAGTCGGCCGTGCGGGTCACAATGCCCTGAAGAACGGCATCCACCTCTGTGCTGTGGGCAAAAGCCTCCCAGGGATGCTCGGTGACCTGTTTCAGGCTCATGGACATCTTCCGATTGGATGGATCCAGCCTAGTCACCACGGCGTCGATGACGTCGTTGACCTTCAGAACCTGGTCCGCGTGGGACAACCTCCGGGTCCAGGAGATCTCGGAGATCGGCAGCAACCCCTGGATCCCCGTTTCGAGCTCCACGAATGCGCCAAAGTGCTCCAGTTTCTTCACGGTTCCGGTAATGATGGTGCCTTCCGGGAAGAGCGCGGCGGCATCGCGCCAGGGATCGTCCTCGGGTTTGCGGAAGCCCAGGGAGATCCGGCACCTCTCCTGATCGTATTTGAGAACCGCTACCTCGATGTGGTCTCCGACCTTGAAGAGTTGGGACGGATGCTTGATTCGCCTCCAGGACATCTCGGAGATATGAAGCAACCCCTCGACGCCGCCGATGTCCACGAAGGCCCCGTAATCGAGGATTCTCCGAATGATGCCCGGCAGGCGCTGGCCGACGGCCAGGGTGGCCAGGGTCTCCTTGCGCTTTACGGCCCTGGCTTCGTTGAGCAATGCCCGCCGCGACAGGATCAGCTTGCCGTTGGGCAGGTCATGCTGCATGACCTTGAGAGTCAGCGTTTGTCCCAGGTAGGGCTTGAGATCCTCGACATAGGACTCGTCGACCTGGGAGGCCGGAATAAAGCCGCGCATGCCCACGTCCGCCAACAATCCGCCCTTGACGACTTCCACGACCCTGCCTTCCAGGTTCTTGCCGCTGTCGATGGATTCCTGCAAGGCCGCCAGTTGCTTGGCCCTCAGCGCCTTTCTGTAGGAAACCCTGAGCTGGATGTCGGAATCGGCCGATCCTTCCAGCATCACGGAAATGGAATCGCCCATCCCGAACAGCAGTTTCCCATCGGGTCCCTTGATCTCATCCTTCATCAGGGTGGCTTCGGACCGGCCGCCTGCGTCCACCAGGAGTTCGTTGTCATAGATCCCTACGATCTTGCCTTCGACCACCTGTCCCGGTTTCAACGGCGGGCGGGATTGTTCATATTTGGCAAGCAGCGTGGCGAAATCTTCCTCTTCTTCCTCGTCCACGACTTCGCTGCCTGCATCCACTTGATCTTTGTCTTCCATAAATAAAACTCCGACGGATTGAAAATTTGGTTGGGGATTATAGCAAATGCGCGGTGCTTTACCAGCGCAATCGGATCAGGAACATCCCCTCCGACGAGGGCTTGTCGGGCTCCCCAATCAGAACCCTTGCAATGGGATGGCGAGGGATACAGGAACCAGGTGGGACCAGGGTGAGGATTGGGGGAGCAGGTCTCGACAGGCTTTCCGGACACACTCCCCCCGGAAGGATTCAACAACTACCCCGCCACATGCTTCTTGTATCGGCTCTCGATCCTTTCCCAATTGAGGTTGGCGATGAAATTGTCAATGTACTTGACACGACCGGGGCCGTCCTTGTGGTAGTAGGCGTGCTCGAACACGTCACAGGAAATCAAGGGGATCCCTCCCCAGATGGCCCCGTACTGATGCTCGTCGACCAGCACATTGATCAGCCGCTGCGAATAGAGGGCATCGTAGACCAGCAATCCCCAACCACTGAGCTTTGCGGCGAAGGCCGCGGCTTTGAAATCGGCCTTCCAGTTGTCTACCGAACCGAACTCCGCGGTCAGCGCCTTGGAGAGTTCGGGAGCCTTGGAGGCATCGCCGTCTCCGCCCATGACTTCCCAGTACACGTCATGGAGCAGGGCTCCCGCGTGGTTCCAGGTAAAACGGCGCTTCAACTCGCCGACCTGGCTGTAGTTACCGTTTGCCTTGGCCCGGTCCGCCGTCTGCAACTCGTTCTCGATGTTATTCAGGAAAGTGACATATCCCTTGTGATGGGTGTTGTAGTGCCAGTCGCTCGTTTCGGCTGAGACCACATCCTTCAACAGCTCTTTGGCTTCCTCATCGGAATAGGGCCTCGGATTGAACTTCCATTCGTAAACCATACGGATCTCCTCCTATCGGATCGGGAACCAGGATGATGCGCAGACGGCCCCTTTCAAGAGCCGGGCAATTGGCGCCGGCGATTCTGCTCGAAATCGTCCGGTAATCATAATGAGATCGATATCCTGCGTCAACCGTGCCCGGGTCGGTTTCCGGCCTTCAGTAAGCCCAGCGAAGCAGCGCCGTGCCTACCGTGAATCCCGCACCCACCGAGGCCAGCAGGACCACGTCTCCCTTGACCAGCCTGTTTTCGGAAAGAGCGTCCCTGATGGCCAGGGGAATGGTGGCCGCGGTGGTGTTTCCGTACTTGTGAAGGTTCAGAACCACCTGATCCTCACGCAATCCGAGCCGGTCGGCCGTTCCCCGAATAATCCGGGCGTTGGCTTGATGAGGAATGAGCAGTCGGAGATCGCGGGGCGACAGTTGGTTTCGTTCCAGCACGATCCGGCTGGCTTCCTCCATCTTTCGAGTGGCGAACTTGAAAACCGGCTGGCCTTCCTGCTTGACATAGTGCAAGCGCTGCTTGACCGTCTCGCAACTGGGTGGCATCAAGCTCCCTCCAGCCGGCATGCACAGACTGGGGCCGCCCGAGCCGTCGATCTCATGGTGGGCGTCGATGAAGGAATATTCCTCCCGGACCGCCGGCTCCAGCAGGACCGCGCCGGCTCCATCGCCGAAGAGCACACAGGTGTTGCGATCCTGGTAGTCGATGATCCGGGACATTGAATCGGCGCCGACCACCACCACGCGGCGGTGCATTCCGGAGGCGACGAAGGCCGCTCCTGCCGAGACCGCATACACGAAGCCACAGCAAGCCGCCGAGAGATCGAACCCCCAGGTTTGTGAAAGTCCTAGCTTGTCCTGCACCAGGCAGGCGGTGGCCGGAAAATACATGTCCGGAGTCACGGTGGCGACGATCAACACTTCGATCTCTTGGGGTTCCATCCCCGTCGAACGGCAAAGGGCCTTGATTGCCTCCACAGCCATGTCGGAAGTGGCCTTGCCGGGCTCGAGAATGTGGCGGGTGGCGATGCCGGTCCTTTGCAGGATCCACTCGTCCGAGGTGTCCACCATCTTTTCGAGGTCCTTATTGGTGAGGAGACGCTCGGGCACATGACAGCCGACACCGCTGATCTGGACGGGACAGGCAGATCTCATCGACAGGAACTCCCGAGGGATCAACACCTGGCAGCGGAGCCTTCCACCGCTGCCGGGGGACGGACGTGGCCGCCTATCTTAGGGCAAGCCACCCTAAATGTAAATGATCCGGAAGGCAGCGGTGTCGCTTGTGGACGCCCGAATGCGAGACTGTCGGGACGACGCGCGGACAACCGGGCAACCACAAGGGACGCCACTGGGACGAGGGACCCAGCGGGGAATGGCCCTGATTCGATCCGGGGCGGCCCGGCCGGCATTGACAGAAACGGAACGGGTGTGTTACCTCTGGCAAGCCGGTTGATTCTTGAAATCCGAAGGCGGTCGAGACCAGGAATGGAAAAACTCTTCTCAGTTGCGGAGGCCAACGCCCTGCTTCCTCGGCTCAGGCAGTTGTTGAGTCGCGTACAAACCGAGAAACGGCGATTGGTTGCCATGAAGGCCACGGTGGAAGGGGCTCGGGAAGGCCATGTACGGGACTGGGGCACCCCTCAGGGTCCCGCATATATCCAGATCCTGGAGAGCTTCCAGGAGGGCGTCCATAACATCGAGGAGCTGGGCGTCCTGGTCAAGGACTTCGATGCCGGCCTCTGCGATTTTCCCCACAAACGCGATGGCCGTGTGGTTTACCTTTGCTGGAAGCTGGACGAAAAGGAGGTTGCCTGGTGGCACGATCTCAATTCAGGATTCGCCGGACGGCAGCCATTGTGAGCTAACTCTTACCTATCTCCTCCCCCTCGAATCCGATCAATTCCTGCTCCAGCTCCAACTCGATCCCAAACCGCCTGAACACCTCTTCCCGGGCCAGACGAATCAGACCCAACACATCGGAAGCCCTGGCGCCTCCCAGGTTGATCACGATTCCGGCATGCTTGGGCGAGATCTGGGCCCGACCGAGCACCCTTCCCTTGAGACCTGCATCTTCGATGAGCTTGCCTGCGTAGTGCCCCGGAGGTCGCTTGAAGACACTGCCGGCGGTCGGATACTGCCAGGGCTGGCGCTGTCTCCGACGAGCCAGGATATCCTCGCGAATGAGAAAGAGCGATTCCTTGCAACCCGAGGGAAAGCGGAAGGTGGCGCCGGTTATGTAGGTTTCCCGAATTCGGAGCGCCCGGCGGTAGGAAAATTTCACTTCATCCTTTTTCAGCACCTTGAAACGACCCATGCCATCCAGGCACTCGACCTCGACCAGGTGGTCCGAGATTTCGGCTCCGAAGGCGCCCGCGTTCATTCTCAGGGCACCGCCCAGGGACCCGGGAATGCCTGAAAGACACTCCAGACCGGCCAACCCCCTTCTCAGGCAGGCCTTGATGAACTCATCCAGCACCAGACCGGCACCGGCAACCACCCTTCCCTGCTGAAAGGAGAGCCGGTTGAATCGACCGAGATGGACGGCCATCCCCGGGAAGCCCCGATCGCTGACCAGCAGGTTGGCGCCGCCGCCCAGCACAAAACTGGGCAGACTGTTTTCTACCAGGTAGGCGTTCAGACGGCGCAGGTCCTCCAGATCGGCGGGACAGGCCAGCAGCCGGGTTTCTCCGCCGATCCGGTAGGTCGTGCGTTCCCTCAATGAGACCTTGGCCAACACCTCTCCCCGCAAGAGCTTGCCCACTTCCTCTCGGGTCCCGGCGCCCATTCCAGTGCCTCCGAATCGGAATGCCTCCAAGCTATTCGCGCCGAATGGCCCTGTCAAGTGCCTTCCGGTTTGAAACCAACGCCGGCGCCTCGTGGCCGGAAACCGGTTCAAAGTCAAGCACGGGTAGATTTTTGATTCACATCGATGTACAGGATTTTTTCCAGAGAAGGCGGGCTTGCAGCCCCAACATCCGCACGCGATCATCGTCGGCGCCAGCTACTCGTGCAGCAGCGTCCCATCCTGATAATCCTGTGCATCCTGTGCATCGATGTTGAATGGAAGATCCTTTCCGATTGATCTGCCCCGTCGCGGTGGGCGTGAGGCAGGCCGTTCCCTCCCCAGAATCACACCTTGCCCAGGGTGCTATAATGCCCCGGCGACCGTGATCGTTCCAGGTCGCGACAAGCTGCGAGGAGACGATCCCATGGCAGAAAGATTGGTACAGTGTGTGAACCTGAAGCGAGAACTACCCGGGATGGACCACCCACCCTTCAGCGGAGAACTGGGAGAACGAATCTACCAGAACGTTTCCCAGGAAGCCTGGGCCATGTACCGCGAGCATCTCAAGATGGTCATCAACGAATACCGCCTCACCCTCGGCACCCAGGAGGCCAACGAGATGATCGAAAGGCACACCGAAGACTATTTCTTTGGACCGGGCGCATCCCTCCCTCCAGGCTACATTCCTCCCAAGACCATGTAGCACCCTTTCAGGGCCGAATGCCGACACGAAGGGCTCGACTGTCCACGGCGTACTGAAAGGCCCGGCCGACCTCGGAAAGCGGAAACGTCCGGGTGAGAAGTTCGGAGAAGGGAAACCGCGTGTGGTGCTGCTCCAGGAAGTTCACGGCCGCCGACAGATCTTCTGGAGCGTAGTTGTGAACGCCCCGGATCTGCAGCCATCCGCGCACCACCCGTTCCGGATCCAGGGAAAGAGGACTGCTGGGAAACACGGCCCCGACCAGCACATAGCGCCCGCCGGTTCTCAGTAGAGGCACGGCCGCCGCCATGGCGCTGGCAGCCCCCGACAGTTCCAGTGCCAGGTCCACCCCGCGTCCCCGGCTGATCTCCATTACCGTTCGGGCCAGCATTTCGGGGCCTTCTCCGACCGCTACGCAGTGGCTGGCGCCAAAGCGTTCGGCCTGCTTCAATCTGGTTTCGTCGATATCACAGACAATAATTTGACTGGCGCCTCGGGACCGGGCCACGGCGCAGGCGGTCAGACCCAGCATGCCGGCACCTTGGATGAGCACGATCTCACCCCGGCAGCCTCCGCCGGCCCGCATGGCGGCCATGACCGTGGCCGTGGCGCAGTTGGCCGGGCAAGCCACCTCGTCGGGAAGACCCTCCGGAACCGAAACCACCGGGGTACCGGCAATCAAATGGCACACCTCCGCCAGTCCCCCGTTGAAGAGGTGTTCAGGCCGAAGGCTCTCGTGTCCGTACTTGAATAGCCGTTCGCACTTCTGTGAAAGGGAACGCCGGCAGAAGAAACACTGCCCGCAACTGGCCGCGATCGACCAGGAGATGCGATCGCCCACTCCCACCGCCTCGCCGTCCAGAGTTCGCACCGGCGGCCCCGGGCCCGTTTCGATGACTTCACCCAGGATTTCGTGGCCCAGAATGGTGGGCGTGGGGGTCTGGCGGCGGCCCTGATAGGTGTGCAGGTCGCTGCCGCAGATCGAACTGCAGCGCACCCGGACCAGCAGTTGCGAAGATCCCGGCCGAGGCAGTGGAAAGCTCTCCAGCCGGAGGGGCTCTCCCGGTCCGTCAAAGACTGCCGCGCGCGCCTTTTCCATCTTCGCCTCTCTATGACTACCAGGGCAGTGAGAAGGTCTTGACCGTAGACATGAACTTCATGGCCTCGATGACGCCTTCCTTGATCCCCAGCCCTGAATCCTTGACGCCGCCGAAGGGGGTGGACTCGATACGGTAGCCGGGCACCTGGTTGATGTTGACGGTCCCTGTGCGGATTCCCTTGACGGCTCGAACAGCCATCTGGATATCCCGGGTCACCACTCCGGCGGAAAGCCCGTATGCGGTGGCGTTGGCCAGGGCGATCCCGTCCTCCAGATCGCGAATGGCCAGGATGGGCGCCAGCGGGCCGAAGGATTCTTCGACCACCATCTCGCAGGTTCTGGGGACGCCGGCCACCACCGTGGGTTCCAACAAAGCTCCCTTCCGCCCCCCGCCGCAGAGGATTCTGGCGCCGGATTTCACCGCTTCCTCCACCCGCCGCTCGAGCCCGGCCGCGGCCGCCTCGTCGATCACGGTGCCGACGCGGGTGGTCCATTGCTCAGGGTCGCCCGAGGTGTACTCGCCGGTTTTCTCCACAAACAGCCGGGTGAAGGGCTCCAGCACGCTGTCGTGAACCAGCAGCCGCTTGACGGCGGTGCAGCGTTGACCGGAATTGCGGTAGCAACCCTCGGCCGCCAGGCCGGCGGCCAGCTCGAGATCGGCGTCCTCCAGGATCAACAGAGGCGAGTTGCCTCCAAGCTCCAGGCACAACTTCTTGTACCCGGCGATGGCGGCCAGGCGACGGCCGACCGCTCCGCTCCCGGTAAAGGTGACCGCCTCGATGCGGTCATGCCTGACCAGAGGCTCGGCGAATTCCTCGACGGAACCCAGCAGTACACTCAGCATGGGCCCGGGAAGCCCTGCCTGGAAGAGCAATTCCGCAAATCGGATAGCCGCCAGCGGCGTCTTCTCCGACGGTTTCAGTATCAGGGGCGCTCCGGCGGCCACGGCGGGAGCGATCTTGTGTACTACCTGGTTCAGCGGATGATTGAAAGGCGCGATAGCACCCACCAAAGGGACCGGCTCCCGCAGTGTGAAGATCTTCCGGGCCTTGCCGTGCGTCGAAACGTCGCCTGAAAATACCTGGCCTTCGTCCTTGAGAGCCTCGACCGCGGCGCATTGCAGCACGTCCAGCGCCCGCCCCACCTCGTAGGTGGTGTCTCGCAGACACAGCCCGGATTCTCGAGTCACCAGCAGGGCGAACTCCTCTGCCCGCTGCTGCAGGGCGGAACGGGTGTTCAACAGGATTTCATGGCGCTGGTAGCGAGTCAGAGACCCCTTCCAGGCCAGCGCCTCCTCGCAGGCCCTGTCGAGATGATCGCGGCCGGCCGTGGCGACAGTACCCGCCAACTCGCCCGAATAGGGATTGAAGACCTCCAGGGTGCTGTCGGTCCGAAGCGGCTGCCCGGCCAAATAGCCGGGCAAATCCAGAGTTTCCTCGCGGGACCGGCTGAGCGTCATCGGGAACCTCCCTCGCAAAGATAGTCAAACAGGTCGAAATTTCTCGGGTCTTTGGCTGCCTCCGCGCGTGCACACGGTTCGGAAAGCAGCAGGGGCACCGTTTCCTCGAAGCGGCCGCCGTGAGACCTCAAGTCGCCCCTCAAGGGGCGCAGGTCGTGATACTCGGGCGTGCGGCCCATCACTACGTCCCGATCCGAAAACACCATCAGATCCCCAATGCGGTCAGGCGGGAGCTCCAGACGTGTGGCCGCCTCGGGCCGGCTGCACACCTCGGTCACACCCTGGCGTCGAGACAGCCATTGGACCACGTCCTCCTCGGATACTCCTGCAGCCAGGTGAATCGTCACCGCCGACCCCAAGGCGCCATGGTGCACCACGTAGGGATCGGTGATGGGACAGATCACCGTCACACCCCCGCCAAACTGCTCCCGGAGCTCGCTCTCCAGGTAGATCACGTTAGGCCGGCCGTCGGCCCTGGTCTTGGCATTCATTCCGTGGTCCGCCGTGGCCCCGACCGTGGCGCCCAACTCCAACAGGCGGCCCAACTGATGGTCGATGGCTTCATAGAAATCCAGCGCCTCGGGAGTTGACGGTGCATGGCGGTGCTGCACGTAGTCAGTCAGCGACAGATAG
>JAPPFQ010000601.1 GCA_028875135.1 Acidobacteriota bacterium | reverse complement strand
TCTCCGTTTCGTATATCCCATCGGCGCCCTTCTACCCTCATCAACACGACCGCATCGCTCCTGAGCACGATTCCATGGGTCCTGAACCTCCCTGCCAGCCTCGTGGAGATCGCACCCCGGTCCAGGCCTTCCGGGACGCCTGAGTCCACAGCGAAAAGAGTGGTCTTGTTGAGGACGGGCTGTACCATGGGCGGCAAGCCGTTGAACCCCAGCGACAGGGCGATGGCCGCCACCGCGCCGCACAGGACCCCTGGGGTATTGACTCGCCTGGACAAGATGCCCAACACGAAAAACGCGCCGATGGGAGCCGAGACCAGACTCGTCAGCCGCGTGAAATGCTCTCCGGCAGTGCCTTTCTGCTGCTCGTATTGAGAGAGAGCAAACGCCAGCAACACCAGGCCGAAACCCAGCGTGAGGAGCTTGGCCACCTTGACGTAGTGGTCCTCGGAACGATTCGGCTTCAAATAGCGCCGGTAGAAGTCATGGTTGGTGACGTTGCTCATGGAGTTCAGGGCCGAGTCGAACGTCGACATGAGGGCCGCCAACACCCCTCCCATCACCAGGCTGCGCATGATCAGCGGCAGGTTCAGCAGAACAAAGTGGGGGAGCACCATGTCGGGATGGGTCACTTGCCGCTTCAGTTCCGGATGCTGGGAGTAGTAGGCCACGAATCCCCAGGCCACCGGCACCGTGAACAGCACAAAACCGTAGCCGGTGACGGCGTTGGCCAGCAAGGCCTTGAACATGGTGCGCCTGTCCCTGGTGGCGTGCATGCGCTGCACCGTGATCTGATTTGTTCCAAAGGCCAGGGCGCGCACGACCGAACCGGACAGCAAGACCCAGAGGGTCCCCTCCACCGCCATGCTCCATTCATGGGAAATGAGCTTGGTGTGAGGATGGCCGGTGCGCTCGGAAATCTGATTGGAGGCCAGGGCCCAGATCTCCATCGGGTCGAAGTAGCTGAGAAGAACAATGGCGATCATGAGGTAGCCGCACACAAAGACCACGTACTGGACCACATCGGTCCAGATGACGGCCCTCATGCCGCCCAGCACGGTATAGAAGGCTCCCAGCAGTCCGATGACCAGCAGGCACAGCCGCCCGTCGAAACCGCTCACCGATTCAAATCCCTTGGAAGCCGTGACCAGGGCGGTGGAGAGCCAGAATACGGTATAGACGATGAACAGCATGGCGCCGATCGAGCGGACGCCGGGATGAAACCGCCTCTCCAGGTACTCGTAGATCGACAACACTCGCAGGCGCGCCCAGATCGGAATCCAGAGGGCGGCGGTCGGGAGAACCATCAGGAACTCGATAAAGCCCCCCGTAATGGTGCTGCGGGTGTCCCGTTCGAAAATCCAGCCGGGTAGCGCCAGGTAGCTGATCGGACTCAGGTGGGTCGCAATGAGCGAGATGCCCACCGCCCACCAGGGCAGATCGCCGCCGGCATGAAAATACTCCTTGAGGCTCTTCTGCCTGCCGGAGAAGAGGATGCCCATGACCACCATCGAGGCCAGGTAGATCCCGATGACCAGGTAGTCGAAGATGGAGAACTTGTCCATGAGCGGAAGCATACAACACTTCATGGTTGCTAAAGGAGGCTCCGAGCGCCACTATTGAAGCAGCCATAAATCCCATAACGGTCGGGTACGGAGGGTTTATCTACATAGTGAAGGATTCATCGGTCATATGATTGGCCGCCGACCCTGCAGGGAACCATCGAGGGGTTTGCCCGGTAAACAGGCGACAAGACCGACGTGATTACAACGGGGGAGGTGACCGTGCCAATTAATTACGCGTTCCAGATCGTAGTGGCGATCGGCCTTCACCTGGCTTTCTTGGCCATCCCGATGCCGGCGGCAGACTGTGACGACTGGAATTCAAGAGACTACTTCAGTGAGGCAACGGTCCAGGATGTTACCGCCTGTCTCCAGGCAGGCACAGTACTCAGGGCGCGGGACAAGGATGGCAATACCCCGCTTCATCATGCCGCCAGGCGTAGCCGGAATCCCGCCATCGTCAAGGTGCTGCTGGACGCCGGAGCGGATATCCGGGCTCGGAACAGGAGAGCCCAGACGCCACTGCATATCGCAGCCAGGTACAGACGGCCTCCCGCCGTTATCGCCGTGCTGCTCAAAAGCGGCGCCGATCCCGAGGCGCGGACCGACTATGGCACAACCCCCCTTCACGAGGCGGCCGCCTACGCGACGATTCCTGCTGTGATCACCATGCTCCTGGATGCCGGCGCCGACATCGAGGCGCGGGACGAGGATGGCGAAACCCCCCTGCACCGGGCGGCCTGGCTCAACAGGAATCCTGCCGTGATCAATACGCTGCTGGAAGCCGGCGCCGATATCAAGGCACCGGACGAGAATGGCGTTACACCGCTGCATTCGGCGGCCGGTCGCAACCGGAATCCGGCCATCATCGCGGCGCTCCTGGACGCCGGCGCCGATATCCATGCGGAGGACAAGTGGGGCAACTCCCCCCTGCTCCGGGCGGCAGGCGACAATTTGAGTCCGGCCGTGATCACCGCCCTCGTAGACGCCGGCGCCGATATCAATTCGGCGGACAAGGGCGGCAGCTCCCCCCTGCATAGAGTCGTCGGGAGCAACAGGAATCCTGCTGTTCTTGCCGCGCTCCTGGACGCCGGCGCCGATGTCGAAGCGCGCGACAAGCGGGGCTGGACCCCGCTGCATACGGCGGCAATGGGGAACCGAAATTCGTCCATAATCACAGCGGCAGTCGCCGCGCTGGTAAAGGCCGGTTCGGATATCGAGGCGCGCGGCTACGCCGGCATGACACCCCTGCACGCTGCGGCCTGGCTAAACCCGAATCCCGAGGTCATCACCACGCTTCTGGAGGCCGGCGCCGATCTCAACGCACAAGACAAGCGGGGACTAACGCCCTTGCATCATGCGGCGGGAGTCAACAGGAATCCTGCAGTGACCGAGGTGCTGTTGCAAGCCGGCGCCGATCTGAAGGCGCGGAGCGGGATTGGCAACACTCCCCTGCATGAGGCTGGGGGACCTGCCGTCATCGCCGCGCTCCTCGATGGCGGAGCGGATATCAAAGCGCGGAATGAGGACGGCGAAACGCCCCTGCATCGGGCGGCCCGGCGCATCTGGGACCCCTCCGTCGTCACCGCATTGCTCAATGCCGGAGCGGATATCAAGGCGCGGGATGACCATGGAAATACTCCTCTGCATCATGCGGCCCACCGAAACGAGAAACCTGCCATCACCGCTGCCCTGCTGGAAGCCGGTGCGGACCTTGAGGCGCGGGACAAGGATAGTGAGGCCACTCCCCTGCACAGAGCGGCCGGCGGCAGTGAGAATCCTGCTGTCATCACGGCGCTCCTGGAGGCTGGCGCCAATATCGAGGTGCGGGACGAGAAGGGCAATACCCCCCTGCACTGGTCAGTGAGATACAACAAGAATCTCAGCATTGTCTCTTCGCTCCTGGAGGCCGGAGCCGATATCCGAGCCGCCGATGAGGATGGCAACACACCCCTGCACACGGCGGTTGGGCACAATCAGAACCTCAGCATCATCGCCAGGTTGCTGGAGATCGGAGCCGAAATCGCGGCACGAGACGAGGACGGTCACACTCCGCTGCACCGGGCGGTCAGGGACAACAGGAACCCCAGTGTCATTGCCGCGTTGTTGGAGGCCGGAGCCGATCCCGGGGCACGGGACGATGACGGCGATACTCCCCTGCATGAAGCGGCCGGCAACAACTGGAATCCCACCGTCGTCGCCGCGCTGCTGGAGGCCGGCGCAGATCTCGAGGCCAAGAACAAGGACGGCGACACGCCGCTGCATGTGGCAGCCGATGGCAACAGGAATCCCGCCGTGGTCGCCGCGCTCCTGAATGGCGGCAAAGACCTCGAGACCCGGAACAAACGTGGCCGTACCCCTCTGGACAGGGCGGCCGGCGGCAACCACAATCCCGAGGTCATCGCCAGTCTGCTGGAGGCCGGCGCAGATCCCAAGGTGTCGACCGGTTATGGCGACACCCCTTTGCACTGGGCAGCCAGGGGCAACTGGAATCCCGACGTCATAGCGGCGCTCGTGGCCGCCGGCGCCGATCCCAAGGCGGCTGACGATTACGGCGACACCCCCCTGCATTTGGCAGCCATCGGCAATGACAATCCCGAGGTCATCGTTGCGCTGGTGGCAGCTGGGGCCGATCTATCGGCGCGGACCCGGAACGGATGGACGCCCATGCATCGGGCGGCGATCGGCAGCGAGAATCCGGCCATCCTGGCGGCGCTCATCGAGGCCGGCGCGGACCTGAATGTGCCGGACGATCATGGCGAAACACCCCTGCATAGTGCGGCCGGATGGGACCGCGACCCCGTGTGGATCAGCGAGTTGCTGAAGGCCGGGGCCGATCCAACGGCGAAGACCAGATATGGCCAAACACCCCTGCACGAGGCGGCCACAGGCAACAGGAACGCCGACGTCATCACCGTGCTGGTGGAGGCCGGCGCCGATCCCAAGGCAGCGTCCCGGTCGGGCGAAACTCCGCTGCATCGGGCCGCCAGGTACAACAAAAATCCCTCCGTCATCAGCGTGCTCGTCGCCGCCGGCGCTGATCCCGACGCTCGAGACGTTTCCGGCGAGACACCCCTGCATCAGGCGGTTTCGGACAGCCGGGATCCGGGCGTGACCGCTGCGGTCATCGCTACATTGCTGAAGAACGGCGCCAACCCCATGGCCAAGACCGAGTTTGGCGAAACCCTGCTGCATAGCGCAGCCACAAGCAACGTGCATCTCAGCGTCTTCACCACACTGGTAGACGCCGGAGTCGATCTCAAGGCAAGGACCAGGAGTGGAGACACCGTCCTGCATTCCGCGGCCAGGAATAACGGCAATCCTGCCTGGATCGCCGCCCTGGTAGACGCCGGAGTGGACCCCAATGCGCGCAATGAGGATGGCTGGACTCCCTTGCATTACGCAGCCTCGGGAAACGAAAATCCCGCCGTATTGGCTGCGCTCATGGAGGCTGGCGCCGACCCCAAGGCGCGAAACGATGAAGGCAACACTCTCCTGCATCGCGCGGCCCGGGGCAGCAGGAATCCCGCCGTTATCGCCGCGCTGCTGGAGGCTGGAGCGGACCCCAATGCGCGCAACGATAGTGGTGAAAGTCCCCTGCATGGGGCGGCGCGATACAACAGAAATCCCGCTATCCTCGCCGCCCTGCTGGACGCCGGGGCCGACCCCAAGGTTCGGGACAACAAGGGCAAGACTCCCTGGGACTACGCAAAGGACAGGGAGTTGCTCAAGAGTTTCGACGCCTACCGGCGATTGCACGAGGCGCTTTTTTGATTCGTTTTATGCCGGGGGGTTCGGCGGCGCCTTCGAAGCCCGCGACATACATCCCAGGTCAACTTTGACCCGCTCGATTCGGGCATAATTTCTATCGAAGGCTGGACCCACCACCAAGTCTTGAGGCAGGCCTTCTCCGGACAGGTCGACACCACCCTTTCCGAGGAGCTGGAGCGGCAGCGGCTGGAAGCCCGCAGGCGGACCCTTCGTCGGCTGAACCCGGGTCAAATCGCGGCCTTTCGCTCCATCTGGCAGCGCTGGGACGGCCTTCCCATTCTGGAGTCGACTTCCGTCCCGGTGCTGGAGGTGTGTGGGGTGACCGCAACCGGCCCCGCCCCGGCCGCCGGCAGATGAGAATCCCGGAGCGAGCCGACATTCAGTTTCATTGGGTTGCCGGCGCCTCCCATTCGCTCCCGTTGGAGAGACCGCAAGAGGTTGCAGAAGCCATCAACCGATTCGTCTTTTCCGTCCGTGCCCCTTGGCCCGGATTTCTCAAAGGGGCGCCGGAATTCGTCCATGAACCACCTGGCACAGCCAACCAGCCGCAGAAGCTTCCTGCACACTGCATCGATGGCCGGGGCCGGCCTCTGGGCAGGCCAGGCGGCCTGCCGGACCGGATCCGACACCGGCGCCAAACCCGGCGGGGCCCCGCCATCGAGCCCATTCGACTGCGTGGTCGTGGGAGGCACGCCCGGGGGGATTGCCGCGGCCGTGACCGCCGCCCGCATGGGACGCTCAGTGGCGCTGGTGGAGGAAAACGCCCACCTGGGCGGTATGTCCGCCAGCGGCCTGGGCAAGAGCGACATCGAGAACCGCGCGGCCATACGGGGGTTTTTCGCTGAATTCGTGGAGCGTGTCCACCGGCACTACCTGGAGAAGTACGGTCCCGACTCGGAAAACGTCCGTTTGTGCCGGGAGGGCTACACCTACGAGCCCTCGGTGGCTGAAGCCACCTTCGACAGGATGGTGGAAGAGCAGCCCTCCATCACCTTGCTGAAGTCCCACCGCTTCCAGTCCACCATCACTCGAGAGGGAAGCGCATGCGGGGTGGTGGTCCAGGACCGGGAAACCGGGGTCCAAAAACGACTGCCGGCCCGGCTGGTGATCGACGCCACCTACGAGGGAGATGCCTACGCCTCGGCCGGGGCCCGCTACCGTCTGGGCCGGGAATCCCGGGATGAGTTCGGGGAACCCCACGCCGGAGTGATCTATTACGACTACCGCAAGCGGGTCTTTCTGCCGGGATCCACCGGTGTGGGCGATCGGCGTCTGCCGGCTTACACCTACCGCCTCTGCCTGACCACCGACCCGGGCAACGCCCATCCCTTGAGCGAGCCGCCCCCCGGTTACGACCGCTCCCCTTACCTGGGCTACTTGGAGGACCTCAAGCAGGGGCGTCTGGCCGGACCCAAGCGCTTCAAGCCGGGTCGAGGCTACTATCCGGCCCATTTCAACACGCTGGTACGGGCCCTGTCCGTTTCCGAGATTCCCAACCGAAAAACGGATGTGAACATGAATCCCCGTCCCCTGGGATTCCCCTTTGCCGAGGAGAACCAGGGCTATGTCGAGGGGGACTGGAAAGTGCGGCGGGAGATCCGGACCAGGATCCGCAACCTGACGCTGGGCCTGCTGTGGTTCCTGCAACAGGACCCGGAGGCGCTTCCGGCCCATCGCCGCATAGCCCGGCAGTATCACCTGCCCCTGGACGAGTTCGCCGACAACGGGCACTTCCCCTTTCAACTCTACATTCGTGAGGCACGGCGCCTGATGGGCCTCTACACGCTCACGGAGCTGGATGTCAGCCGAAACCAGGCCAGGCCAGCGGCCGGCCGCTTCGAGGACTCCGTGGCCGTGGGCGAGTTTCCCGTCGACAGCTTTCCGGTGCGCAAGCGCCAACCCGGAGACACCGCCGTGCTGGAAGGGTATTTGTACATGCTGGAAAACACCCGGCCCTATCAGATCCCCTACCGCATCATGATTCCGGAGAAGCTGGGCGGACTGATCGTCCCGGTGGCCGCCTCCACCAGCCACGTGGCCTACTCCTCGATTCGCACGGAACCGACCTGGATGGCGCTGGGTCAGGCCGCCGGCGTTGCCGCCCACCTGGCCCTGGAGCACGATCTCCAGCCGCGCCAGGTTCCGGTGAGTCAACTTCAGGAAATCCTGCGCCGCCAGGGACAGGTGCTGGATCTCGAATTCTCCTGAACCGGAACGCGGCCCACCGTATTGTCAGCTTGCCGCGAAACACTCTGATGCCTCGAGGCTACTTCCATTACCAGACCTTGGAGGAGTTGGACCGGGAGGCCCGGCAGCTCAATCTGGACCTGCGCCTGGAGCCCGACACCCGGCGCGTAAGGACGCTTCTGGGGAAACCGGTATTCATCGGCCACTACCGGGCCGGCAACTCCCTGGCCATTCACCCTATGGAGGGGTGCGACGCCACCCCTCTGGGCGAACCGGATGAACTCACCTTCCGGCGATACGATCGATTCGCCCGAGGGGGCGCGAAGCTGATCTGGTTCGAGGCCACCGCCGTGGTCCCGGAAGGCAGAGCCAACCCCAGGCAGTTGCTGCTCAACCAGGCCACCGCCAGGTCCCTGCGGTCTCTATTGGATCGAACCCTGGCCGCTCACCGGGAGGTCCATGGATCGGAGGACGACCTGGTGGTGGTCCTGCAACTGACCCATTCGGGGCGCTACAGCCATCCCCGTCCCCTCATCTGCAACCGCCATCCCATCCTGGACCGCTTGACCTACCTGGACGCGTCCAGGCGGGTGCCCCTGCCGCCGGACTACCCACTGATGGACGACGCCTCCATCGAACGGCTGGAAGACGCCTACGCCCGAGCCGCCCGTCTGGCCGCCGACATCGGGTTTCACGGCATCGACATCAAGCTGACCCACGGCTACTTCGGCAATGAACTGCTGGGGGCCAAGACCAGGAAGGGCCGCTACGGCGGAAGCCTGCACAACCGGACTCGATTTCTCAGAAACGCGATCGAAAAAATCAAGGCCGCAACCCACGACCAGTTCCTGCTGGCCTCCCGGATTGGAGTCTTCGACGGGCTCCCCTACCGGGCTGGAGCCGACAACGGCAGGGGCGAGCCCTGGCCCTGCCCCCTGCCCTACCGATACGGGTTCGGAGTCGACGAAGACAGGCCTCAAGAACCCGACCTCACCGAACCCAAGCAGGTGATCGCCCTTATGAAGCAATCGGGGGTCGGCCTGGTCAACGTTTCCATGGGAAATCCCTACACCAATCCCCATATCGGGCGACCCTTCGAAAAGCCCGACGAAGGCAACTACCAGACCCCGGAGCATCCCCTGATCGGCGTGGACCGGCACTTCAGGCTGTGCGGGGAAATACAGCAGGCCTTTCCCGATTTGCCCATCGTGGGCACCGGCTACAGTTGGCTGCAGCATTGGCAGCACCACGCCGGGGCGGGCAACCTCCGGGACGGTCGGGCAACGATCATGGGCATCGGCCGCGGAGCCCTGGCCTATCCCGGTCTCCCTGCCGACATCCTGACCCGAGGGACCCTGAGTCCTGCCACCACCTGCAAGACCCTCACCTTCTGCACCTACCTGATGCGCCAGAAAACTCACCCCTGGGGCCAACACCCCACCGGCTGCCCCCCGTTCGACAAGGAGGTCTACGGGCCCGTCATCAAGGAAGCCCGATCCCGAAAGCGACGAGGCCAGGTTTGACCGAACCCGAATTTTGACCGAGGCTCACTCTCGTTAGTCTTGCGGAGAGAGAAGGCGGCTGCCGGTAGGACCGCTCACTGAGCATGCCGGCAGGATTGGCCTTACCCGAACTCGGTGATCGACAACACCAGGCGCACCAGGTCCGCCTGCCGGGAGATGTGATGTTTCTGGTAGATTTGCTTCAGGTGCCAGTAGATGGCGCCATTGGTATGGCCCGTGGCCCGGGCCATTTCCTCAACGCCCCTGCCTTCGGCCAACCAGGCGGCCACCTGACTCTCCCGAGGCGTCAGCCCCAGGGCCGCGCCCACCAGGACGGGGTCGAGGCGATGCCGGCGCCCGGGTTCGACTATCAGCACCAGCGCGGCTACCTGCCGCGCTCCGTAATCCGGTTGCGGTAATCGCACGGGTTTGACGTGCACCACCAGGGGAAGCAGCACGGACGGGCGGTGGACCATCATCGACCCGCCCACGGGGACAGTATTGGAAGTCGGCAGCGCGGCGGCCAGCAGTCGCTCAAGACGAAGACGGTCGTCCGGCGCGAGGGTACGCAACAACCC
>JAPPFQ010000339.1 GCA_028875135.1 Acidobacteriota bacterium | reverse complement strand
ATATGTGTATAAGATACAGATCTGGACGAGCTGGTGGGCCGTATCAACGGCGCCCACGCGACCGTAAACTCGGTGCCCATACACTACCTCTATCGCTCCATACCCCAAGCCGAGCTGGTCGCGCTCTACCGCTCGGCCGACCTGATGCTGGTCACTCCCCTGCGTGACGGAATGAACCTGGTGGCCAAGGAGTTTGTAGCCTCCCGCCCCGATGAAGACGGCATCCTGATGCTGAGCGAGTTTGCCGGGGCCGCCGAAGAGCTGCGGGAAGCCGTGTCCGTCAACCCCTACGATATCGACGGAGTGGCCAGCATCATCAGCAACAGCCTTTCGCTTCCGGAGGAAGAACGGCGGGCCCGCATGCGGGTATTGCGCAGCCGCGTTCTGACCTACGACTGCTACCACTGGGCGAACAGTTTCATCAAGGCTCTCGAAACCGCCCCGGGAGTCACCAACCAGCCCGTGGAGGCCCAGTCGGCCCATGCCAGGATGGAGGCCATGCACGAGAAGCTGAGCGGTTCCGACCGCTTGCTGCTGCTGCTGGACTACGACGGCACGCTGGTTCCCCTGGCCAGTTCGCCCCAATTGGCCGTTCCCGACCCCGAGGTGAAGAAGCTGCTTCAGGCCCTGGCGGCGCGGCCGGGCACCGCCGTTCACATTGTCAGCGGCCGTCCGGCCCCCGTCCTGGAAAGCTGGTTGGGCGGAATGCCCATCGGGCTGCACGCAGAGCATGGCTTCTGGTCCCGTCCGGAACCGGGAAGCCCCTGGCAGCGCAACAGCCCGGACGACTCCAGTTGGAAAGAGGCCATTCTTCCCGTTCTGGAGCAGTTCGCCTCCTGGACCCCAGGCTCTCTGATCGAGCGGAAGAGCGCGGGACTGGCCTGGCATTACCGGATGGCCGACCCCGAGCTGGGCAATGCCCATGCCCGGGATCTCCAAAATCGAATCGAGGGGATGTTACCGGGTCTTTCAGCCGAAATGGTGATGGGCCATAAAGTGGTGGAGGTGCGTGCCCGCGGCATTCACAAGGGCATGGTCGTCCCCTCGCTGGCAATGGCGGGAGAAGGAAACTGGACCATCCTGGCGGTGGGAGACGACCGGTCCGACGAAGAGTTGTTCGCGGCCCTGCCGCCCGGGAGCTTTGCCATCCACGTCGGTTCCGGCGAGAGCCGGGCCGGCTACAGACTGCCCGATCCGGCCGCGGTCCGGGATTTCCTCTCCCGGCTGCTCGAAGCGGAACCCCGCGAGCAACCCCTCCTCAACTCCCGAGGCTGACCCGGGGGTTGCCGTCAAGCCTCAAAGTGTCTGCAACCTACTGACCCGAGCTGAACACGTCCAGCATGGGAACCGGACCGCCGCTGGTGACCACAGTCGGCATTACTCCGTTCCACTTTTCCACGGCGGCCCTCTGAACCTCGATTTGCCGCAACTGAATCAACTGGGTGGTCACCTGAGCCCGTTGCAGTTCCAGTCCCTTGGCTTCGGCCCGGGCCTGCTCGATCTGCTGCTTGGCCTCGAACTCGACCCGTCTAAGGGCGTTTTCCGCTTCAAGAGCCTGTTGGACGGCCGTCACCTTGGCCTCGATGGCCTGCTGGAAGGCGTTCGAAAACTGAAAATCGGTGATCGATACCTGCACCACCTCCAGTCCTCGCGGCTGTAGTCGATCGGCCAGCAGTTCCTGCAGGGCGGTCTTCACCGCCGGGCGTTGGGTGATGAGTTCTTCGGCGTTGTAGTTGGCCGTGGTCGATTTCACGGCTTCCTGGATATAGGGTTGAATCACCAGGCTCTCGTAGTTCCGCCGCAGGGCACGATAGACTTCGGCAACCTCGCTGGGCCTCAACTGGTAGTTCAAGGTAACTTCGGTGGTCACCACCTGCAGGTCCTTGCTGGAAGAGGTCGCGGGCGCGGTGTACTTGTTAATCTGAGTGGACATCAGCGCCACGTCCTCGATGAAGGGGACTTTGAAGTAGAGGCCCTCTTCCAGGATCTTCCCGGTCGGAGCGTCGAATCGCAGCAGAACCCCGCGCTGCCCGGCGCCCACCGTTCCGAAGGCTCCCGAGACGACGATCAGGGCCACAATCACCACCACTCCTATGGTAACGACCCGTCCCACGTTAAACGGCATACGAATCTCCTCCCGCGCATATCTTGCCATTGTGATCTCCTTTCCGTTGCGGTTGTCGCTCCTGCTGTTTCACGGACCCATTCTACTTGAGCCGGGGGAGAAGCACATGTTTTTCAGGAGAGGCCGGATCGCCTATAATCAGGCGGCCGGGTGATCGGGGTCCGACCAGCGTCCCCGCCCATGCCCGGCCGGGCCAAGTCCCGGGAGCTTGGCTCGACTCCACTTCTCCCGGAACCGCACAGCTTTTTGCTCTTTTCCCTGAAGCCCGGAGACCCGACCCATGCCCACATTCAGCCCCCAAGTTCTTCGCGATATCGGATACCAGCTCTTTCAGACGGCCGGCTGCCGAGACGAAGACAGCCGCGCCGTGGTGGACCACATCGTGGAGTCGAATCTCTTTGGCCATGACTCCCACGGAGTGATGCGATACGCGGAATATCTTCGCGCCCTGAGAGAAGGACGTTTCAAGCCCCAGGCCACTCCCGAAATCATTACCGATCACCCCTGCACGGCCGTGGTGAACGCCAACGGAGCCCTGGGACAGATCGGAGCCAATTTCGCCACCCGCCTGGCCGTCGACAAGGCCCGAAGGCAGGGAATGGCGGCGGTCGGCCTGCGCAACACCAGCCACATCGGCCGGATCGGCGCCTACCCGCTGCATATCGCCAGAGAGGGCCTGATCGGATCCATTTTCGCCAACGCGGGCCGCCTGGGCTACCAGATCGCTCCCTTCGGCGGCATCGACGGGCGGCTCAGCACCAACCCGATGGCCTTCGCCGCGCCGCGCCGCCAGGCCGACCCGATTCTCATCGACATGACCACCTCCATGGCGGCCGAGGGCAAGATACGGGTCGCCATGAATCAGGGCAAGAGCCTGCCCGAGGGATGGATCATCGACTCGGAGGGGCGTCCCACAACCGACCCCCACAAGTTCAAGGGCGATCCGCCGGGAGCCATTCTGCCTCTGGGAGGCCCCGTAGGCCACAAGGGCTACGGCCTCAGCATCATGGTGGAGATCCTGGGCGGGGCCCTCAGCGGGGAGGGATGCGCAGCCGGGGAACGCACCATGTCCAGCAACGGTGTGCTGATAACCGCCTACAGCATCGAGGACTTCTGCGACCTGGACCGCTACTACGACGAAGTGGACTCCCTCATCGCGCACGTCAAGTCCAGCCGCCTGGCCGAGGGCTTCAGCGAAATCCTGGCCCCCGGCGAACCCGAGTTTCGCAGCGCCGCCCGCAGACAGGCCGAGGGCATCATCGTGGACGACAACACCTGGGCCCAAATCTGCGAGGAAGCCCGATGGCTGGGACTCTCTCCCGAAGACTGGCCGGGGCCATCCGGTTGAGCCGTTTGCTAGCCAGACGACACGTATTCCCATTACCCCACGTGTCGCGAAATTGCCGCGGGCAAGGCCACTGGTTGCAATGACGCCGACACCGGGAGTGTCAGATAAGGCGATGAAATATCCTGTTCATCCGGGCGCTATCGTGCGCGAGGAGTGTCTAAAACCCTTGGGCCTGACGGTTTCCGGGTGTGCCAAGAGACTTGGGATCGGACGCCAGACGCTTTCCAACCTGGTGAATGAAAAAGCATCGGTTTCCATTGAAATGGCCTACCGGTTGTCGAAGGCATTCGGCTCGACTCCCGAAACATGGCTTGGCATGCAGTTGGCCTTCGACCTTGCCCAATCGAGTGATTTGGAACGACAGATCAACGTCAAACGCATTGTGGGCGCATAGCAGCCACGGTCAAGAAGACCTGTAGGCCCCTTTCACTCTCGACGCTCGTCGGGAGGCTCCCAATTGAGCGCCCGAAGCTTTTCCGGTATATACTACCCATCGAGAGAAGAACGGCGAACCGGCGGCCGACGCAACAGACGGCTTCGGCCGGAGTTCGAGTGACAGCCATGCGGCGTATCTACCTTGACAACAATGCAACCACCCGGGTGGCCCCGGAGGTGCTGGAAGCCATGCTGCCCTGTTACGGGGAGGTCTTCGGCAACCCTTCCAGCGTTCACGGGTACGGGCAGGAGGCCAAGGAGGTTCTGGACCTGGCGCGGGAACAGGTGGCTGCCCTGCTGAACTCTGAGCCCAACGAAATCGTGTTCACCGGCGGAGGCACCGAAAGCGACAACCTGGCTATCCGGGGAGTCATGGAAGCGGCCCCGGGAACCGCCAGGCACCTGGTGACCTCGCAAATCGAGCACCATGCCGTGATCCACACCTGCCAGAATCTTGAAAAGCGGGGTGTCGAGGTCACCTACCTGCCCGTCGGACGGGACGGGGTGGTGGAACCCGAGCAGGTCGCCCGAGCCGTGCGGGAAGATACCCGGCTGATTTCCGTCATGGTCGCCAACAACGAGACGGGGACCTTGCAGCCTGTCCGGCGGATCGGCGAGATTGCCAGGGAGCGGGGCGTGGTCTTCCACTCGGATGCCGTACAGGCGGCCGGCAAGATCCCGCTGGACACCGCAGAGCTCGGCGTCGACCTGCTCACCATCAGCGCCCACAAGTTTCATGGGCCCAAGGGGGTGGGAGCCCTCTTCGTGAGAAAGGGAACCCGTCTGCGTCCCCTCTTCCATGGCGGGGGCCACGAGAGAAACCGCCGGGCGGGAACCGAGAACGTGCCACAGATCGTCGGTCTGGGGCGTGCCGCCGAATTGGCCGGGAAGTCCATGGATCGGGACGGGGAGCGAATCCGAGAGTTGAGAGATTGGTTCGAGCAGGAGGTTCAGCACCGAATCCCCGAGATCTCGGTCAACGGCCGCGCCGATTCCAGGCTGTGCAACACCTCCAACCTGCGCTTTGCCGGCGCCGAGGCCGAGGGGTTGATCATCAATCTGGACCTGGCGGGAGTGGCCTGTTCCACGGGGTCTGCCTGTTCCTCCGGGGCCATCGAGCCTTCCCACGTATTGACGGCCATGGGTCTTTCTCCGGCCGAGGCTTTCGAGTGTCTCCGCTTCAGCCTGTCCAGGGACACCAGCCGGGAGGACCTGGCCCGGGTGCTGGACCTGCTGCCCGATCTGGTCGCCCGGCAACGGGAGATGTCTTCTCCCGAAAAACATGCCTATTCCATGATCTCCTGAGCCGGCCCCCGAACGGGCCGGACTCCTGTCGGTCCGGAAGAACCGCTTCCCAATCATCACTCTTCGCACGCAAGGACTTCGAACCGACACCGGACCCGGGTGAGTGGTAGTCAGTATGTCAGAGAAAATTGTCATTGCCATGAGCGGCGGGGTGGACAGTTCCACCGCCGCGGCCCTGCTCAAGGACCAGGGACGGGACGTAGTCGGTCTCTCCATGCAGCTATGGGACTACACCCGGCGTGAAACCGGCGACGACGAGGCCTGGGAGCGAAAGAACTCGGGAACCTGTTGCTCGCTCGACGATATCCATGACGCCCGGCGTGTGGCCCGCTTCCTGGACATCCCCTTTTACGTGGTGAACTTCGAGCGGGCTTTCGAGCAGGAGGTGGTGCGTCCCTTCGTGGAGAGCTACCTCAGCGGGGAGACTCCCATTCCCTGTACCCGCTGCAACACGCTCATGAAGTTCGACCGGCTGCTGGCCCGAGCCACCCAGATCGGCGCCGACCGGATCGCCACCGGCCACTACGCCCGCATCCGCCACAATCCCCGGACCGGCCGCCACGAGCTTCTCCGCGCCGTCGACCGCAGCAAGGACCAGTCCTTTTTCCTGTTTGACCTGACACAGGCCCAGTTGAGCCGCATGCTCTTCCCCCTGGGCGAGTTCACCAAGGCAGAGGTGCGCGGCATGGCCGAGGGCTATCGCCTGCCCATCGCCGACAAGCCGGAGAGTCAGGAGATCTGCTTCATTCCCACGAAGGACACCGGACGGTTCGTGGAAAGGTACCTGGAAAAGACGCAGGCGTCAGCGCCGGGATCTAACGGCTCCACCCGGGATTCGAGGCCGGACCCCGCCCCCTCGTGGCGCGGAGCTCCGGGTCCCATCCTGAACCGGCAGGGAGAAGTGCTGGGCGAGCACCCCGGAATCCATCACTTCACCATCGGCCAGCGGAAGGGACTGGGAGTGGCAACCGGCGAGCGGCTCTATGTCATCGAAACCGACCCCCACCGCAATCGAGTGGTGGTGGGCCCGGACCGCGATCTGCTCCGGTCCGGCCTGGTCGCCTCCAGGGTCAACTGGGTCTCCATCGAGGCGTGCACCCGTCCCTTGCGGGTACAGGCCCAGATCCGCAGCCGGCACCAGGCGGCCGAGGCGACCCTGTCGGCTCGGGAGGACGGATCGGTGGAGGTCCGCTTCGACGAACCTCAGAGGGCCGTGACTCCCGGACAGGCCGTGGTCTTCTACCGGGACGAGCTGGTGGTGGGCGGCGGCTGGATCCAGGAAGGACTGTAGTTCGCACATCCCCGGACAATCCGGCACTCTCCGGGACCGGCGCTACCCTGGCCGGCCGGAGTCGCCGTGGCTCGATGTCATGAAGACGGGAATTCTCTGGGACGAACTATTCCTGAAGCACGATACCGGACTTTCCCATCCGGAGAGCAAGGAGCGCCTGCTCTCCATACGGCGGGGGCTGGAGACCTATCCCCACCTCAAAGACCTCAAGCCCCTGGGCCTGAAACCGGCCACCGAGGCAGAGCTCCGCCTGGTCCACCCCACCACCCACATACGCGCCATTCAACACAGCGCCGGCAAGGCCTTCGCCTATCTCGATCTCGATACGGCCGTCAGCGAAGCCAGCTACCAGGTGGCCATCCATGCGGTGGGCGGAATCCTGCAGATGATCGAGTCCCTGATGTCGGGTGAGATCGACAACGGCTTTGCCTTTGTGCGGCCGCCCGGCCACCACGCCGAACCCGAACGGGCCATGGGTTTCTGCCTATTCAGCAACGTGGCCCTGGGCGCCGCCTACGCCCTGAAACGCTTCGGGCTGGAACGGGTCCTGGTGGTCGATTTCGATGTCCACCACGGGAACGGCACCCAAAAGACCTTTTACCATCGTCGGGACGTGCTGTTCATCTCTACCCATCAGTTTCCCCTTTTCCCGGGAACCGGGGCCTTCCCGGAGACCGGCAGCGGCCCCGGCAAGGGCTTCACCCTCAACTTCCCGCTGCCCGCGGGAACCGGAGATGTCACCTACGGGCAACTGTTCGAAAAGATCATTCTTCCGGTCGCCAAGGCCTACCGGCCCCAACTGATGCTGGTGTCGGCCGGCTTCGACGCCTACGTGGAAGATCCCCTGGCCGGCATGCGGGTCACTCCCGAGGGATTCGCCTCCATGGCCCGCCACCTCAAGTTCCTGGCGGACACGGTCTGTCAGGGGAAAATGGTCCTGGTTCTGGAGGGCGGCTACCACCTCGAGGGATTGCGGGAAAGCGTGCTGCGGGTGCTGGACCAGATTTGCGGGCATCCGGGACCCGTTCCATCCTCGGGCCGCTCCGACCTGTTCGATGCCGTCCTGGCCAGGGCCCGGACCCACTTCGGGGACCACTGGAAGTTCTGAGGGCGACCCGGCAACGGATCCGCTTGCGCCGGTCGGATCACCTCTTTTATAATTCAGTCAGTTAGAACCAGCCAGGGGGTTCCCATGTTGAGGCAGTTCGGCATCGCGCTTGTCTCCCTCGCCCTTCTCCCCCAACTCGCGATTGCCGAGGACGAGTCTTCCCAGCTCAACACCCCGGCTCGCCGCGAGCTGGTTCGGGCCCTCGCCAGCGAGTACGCCACCCTGAAAGTCTCTCTTCCCATCAACAAGAGAGGTCTGACCGTAGACGAGACCGGCGAGTTCGACTGGGAAAAGCATGAAATGTCCCTGCTTCGCAGCGGCCAGTTCATCACTTCCGGCATCAGGGTCCAGATCACCAAGATCAGCTTCGACAAGAAGAAACTGCGCTTCGAGCTCAACGGCGGCGGCAGAAAGTTGAAGAGGCGCATCCTGGAGCGGATCTACGCGGGTACGGCAACGTCGGTGACACCGCTGGCCAGACCCTCGGACGCCTCCAACCCCAAGGGCTCCTACGTCACCATCAAGTTCGATGAGTTCGTTCCCGACCTGAAACCCGAGGAAGTCAAGTCCATCCTCTCCACGGTGCTGGATTTCAGCAAGAAGAGCTCGACCAAGAGCTTCATGGAAGCCCAGCCCGAAGAGTTCAAGGAAGCCATTCGCAACAAGAGGGCGGCAGTGGGCATGGACAAGGACACCGTGCTGGCTTCAATGGGCCAGCCACTGCGGAGGGTGTGGGAAACCAAGGGAGAGACGGTGGTGGAGGAGTGGATCTACGGGGAGAGGCCCTACAAGGTGATTTTCGTGGAGTTCCACGAGGGAATCGTGGTCAGCGTCAAGGAATACTAGCCCGCATTTCTCACCAGGGGGCATGATCATGGCGCTGATTCCACCTGGCTACCTGACCGCAGTCGTTTCTTTAGGAACATCCGACAACTCATTCCAACACGTCGGTACGGGGTTTCTCTACGCGCATCCCCTACCCAAAAAGCAGGACTGGACACCGTATCGGGCATACTTGGTCACCAACGAACATGTGGCGGCTGACGCAATTACACATGTCCGGTTCAACGATCTAGAAGCAGGATTGACGGTAATGCCCATTGGAGCGGTCACGACCGGTGCGTGGACGTTCCATCCGCAAGGTGCGGACATAGCCGTGACGCCTCTCCTGAAGCATAGTCCTTTGTCGAAAGGTCGGGATTTGCAAGAGCCAGGGATTTACCTTGGCGATGTATGCACAACATTTGGCGAAGGCGTTCAACCGCTGGAGGGTGAGGGCGTATTCGTGATTGGTTTTCCCCTCGGTTTGGTGGGCGACACCCGCAATTACCCTATCGTGCGATACGGGGTCATCGCGAGAATCCAAGACTGGATTCGCCGACACCAGGACACGTTTCTTATCGATGTTCCCGCCTTTCCTGGCAACAGTGGCGCCCCTGTGGTCCTAAAGCCGGAAACCACCGCCCTTGCGGGGACAAGGCCGATCACTCAATGTCTCTTGGTTGGGGTAATCAGCAAGCAACTTCGCAGCCGCGAGGTCGCCGTCAGCGAACGGACTGGCGAGCCGCGTATCGTCTTCCAAGAAGACACCGGACTTGCGGAAGTGGTTCCGGTGGAAATGGTGCATGAAGCCGTCATGCAGGAAGTCTCGGGCGAGGAGTCAAAATAGATGGCGTCCTTGAGCGACGCGGACGTCTTGAAAGCCGATGGACGGACTGCGTAACCTTGATCTCGCGGTAGGGTCGTGTCCTGAGAGGAACGTCGGTTTGTAGTGCGGAGGAGTCGGAACAGAAAGGGCACTACTTGTAAGGCACTGAAAAAATGGTTCCTTACGATGCGAGCTGTTAGAGCTACCGGAGGTTTTACGAGCATCAAGGATGGGTGGGGTGTGAGACCCAACCGCCGAAGGGCGTCTCCGCCGAGCTTTTCTGACCGCAAAAGCGCTCGGGGGAGGAAAGCCGTTTTGCAAGCGGTCCCCCGCCCCACGATTTCTTTGGACAGTGATTTGAGAACCTGTATAA
>JAPPFQ010000165.1:8228-9730 GCA_028875135.1 Acidobacteriota bacterium | reverse complement strand
TGCTCGACTTTGAACCGGTTTCCAGCCACCAGGCGCCGGCGTTTGTTTCAGGTAATTGACGCCCCCAAGCCGGCTGATACCGCCCGGGCCGTGTCCACCACCCAGGGCCCGTCGGTGCTCAACCGAACCTCCAGCTCTTCACCGATTCCGGCCAGCCGGTCGCGCTCTCCATCGAAAGCCAGGGTTGCCGGCTCTCTCATCTCCAGCGGCTTTTTCTCTCCCGGCGCCAGGCGGTGCACGGCGCTGACGGAGATCTCGCGGAACAGCCCCGGCCCCAGCGGCGCCGTCACCCGCCTGCCGTCCGGACCGAACACGAGGTGGAGTCCCCGGGGATCCTCGGCGGTTACCGTTTCCACAAACCCCCCGATGGCCGACAGGCCGATGCTCCAGGGCTGGGCCCGGGTCAGGAAGAGCTCTTTCAGGTGATCCACCTCCCAAATGGCCCGGGCGCCGATAAAGGTCCGGGTGGTGACGGCCAGGTCGACCAGGGCCAGGTCCACCGCGCCCGAGGGGTCGTGCAGCCAGAGCACCTTGGACCGGGTGCAGGCCGTTTCCCGGTCGGTCCGTCCCGTGGCCAACAGTCCGGCGGCAAGTCCGGCGGTGGTGCCTTCCTGAAATTCGGAGAAGACGTTGTTGGTCCCGGTGGAGATGGGCAGCAGGGGGACTTCGCTCCCGCTCCCCTTGAAGACCGCGCGATTGGTCCCGTCGCCGCCCAGTGTCACGATGCAACCGACCCCGGCCTCCACCATGGCCGCCGCCGCCCGGGTGGAATCCTCGGGACCGCCGCTGACCGGAACCTCCAGCGGACACACCCGCAACCGGGTCTCCCCCATTTTCTGGCAGGCCTTGGGGCAGATTCCGGCGGGCTCGGGCATGTAGAGCACCTGCTCCACCCCGGCCGCCTCCAGGCCGCGCAGCAGGCGAGCGGTCAAGGCCGATTTTTCCTGGTTGGAGACCACCCAGGCCTGGGCCACCAGGCGGCGGATGTCTCGACCCGACGCTGGATTGGCCACGATCCCGACTTTGCTCATGTCGAATTAATGGTTTCCAGGAGAATGCCGGCTGCCCGGTCAGACGAACTCGGCCAGTAGCCGGGTGACCGGGGCGGGTTGCTCCACCGGGGCGGCGTGCCCGCAATCGGGCAGTTCGTGCAGTTGAGCTCCCTCGATGGCGTCGGCCAACTGGCGGGAAAGGTCCGGCGGCGTGAGGCTGTCTTCCGAACCCACCAGGACCTGGGTGGGGCAATTGAGACTGCCCAGGCGAGAGCGCAGGTCGGCTTTGGCCACCATGCGGGTGGCGGCCACGATGCTGGCGGCGTCGCTGGAAAGAATGCTGCGACGGATGGCCTCCACCACTTTGGGATTGGCGTCCCGAAAGGCGGGTCTGAAGGTCAGCTCGATGAGTGTGTCGGCAATGCCCTCCATGCCGCCGAAGGTGGCTGCCGACGCCAGCTCGAAGAGGGTGTTTCGGGTTTCCTGGGGGAAGGCGGCCGTGGTGGAGAG
>JAPPFQ010000165.1:0-8218 GCA_028875135.1 Acidobacteriota bacterium | reverse complement strand
CGAAAGTGAACGCACGCTCTCGGGCCGGCTGGCGGCCAGCTCGACCGCAATCATGGCGCCCAGCGAGTGGCCCACCAGGCTGGCTTGCTCAACCCCGAGGGTTTCCAGCAGGGCGACCAGGTCGGCGGTGTGCTTGCGGAGGGTGTGGGCGCCCGGTGTCTGCTCGGAACGGCCATGGCCGCGCAGGTCGTAGCTGATCAGGGTGCGGCCCTGAAAACCGGCTTGATCCAGGCCGGTCCATAACTCCATGGAGCTGCTCAGGCCGTGGATGAAGACCACCGCGGGCCCTTCGCCGGTCTGCTGCACGTTCAGGGCGATGCCGTTGGCCTGCAGGATCTCGGCGCTGGGACCCTCGGCCGCGCCCCCGGCCCGGGGCTTGACCACGGCCCCTTCGGCGGGCTCGATCCGGCCCAGGACCGTCCCCACGTCCACCACTTCTCCCTCGGCCACCACCACGCTGATGACTCCGTCCACGTCGGCCGTCATCTCCGCGGTGGCCTTGTCGGTCTCCACCTCCAGGACGACCTGGCCGGCCTCCACCGAGTCTCCGTCCTTGACCTGCCAGCGGGACAGCTTGCCCTCGCTCATTCCCATGCCCATCTTGGGCATGATGACGTCAATAGGCATCGGACCTTTCCTCGTTCCTTGTGGCTCGGCGGCCACTCTCTCAAGACGCCTTGGAGCAGGTCTCTTTCACGGCGGCCACCACCTTTTGCGGATTGGGCAGGTAGGCGTCCTCCAGCACCGGGCTGAAGGGCACCGGGGAGTGGGGGGCCGTCACCATGCCCACCGGCGCCCGCAGCCAGTGGAACCCCCGGCTGGCGACCATGCCGGCGATGTGCGAGGCCAGCCCGCAGAGAGGATTGGCCTCGTCGACGATCACCAGGCGCCCGGTCTTTTTCACCGATTCCAGAATGGTCTCCTCGTCGAGCGGGGACACGGTGCGCAGATCGATCACCTCGGCGTCGATGCCCTCCTTGGCCAGGGTCTCGGCGGCGTTCAAGGCATGAACGGCGGTGAGGCTCACCCCCAGCAGCGTCACGTCGCTGCCCGGCCGGGCCACGGCGGCCTTGCCGATGGGCACGATGTGCTCTCCTCCCGGCACCTCGCCCTTCATGGTGTACATGGTGATGTGCTCGCAGAAGATGACCGGATCGTCATCCCGGATGGAAGCCGTCAGCAGGCCCTTGGCGTCGGCGGCGTTGGAGGGGGCCACCACCTTCAGGCCGGGAATGTTGGCGAACATGGGATAGAGGGTCTGGGCGTGCTGGGCGGCGGCCCGGAAGCCGCCTCCGATCATGGTGCGAATGGTGACCGGAACCATGGCCTTGCCGCCGAACATGTAGCGCAGCTTGGAGCCCTGGTTGAGCAGGGAATCGAGGCAACTCCCCAGGAACCCGCAGAACATCAATTCGGCGATGGGACGCAGCCCGGTGGCCGCCGCCCCGACCGCGGCCCCGATGAAAGCAGCCTCGGAAATGGGGGTGTCCAGAACCCGCTCGCGGCCGAACTCGTGCACCAATCCCTTGGTCACGCCCATGACGCCCCCCCAGGCTTCGTCATCTTCCAGGTGTTCCACCTGGGCGCCTCCGGCGATATCTTCGCCCATGATGACGATCTTGGGATCGGCGCGCATCTCCAATCGAATGGACTCGTTGAGGGCCTCGGCGATAGTGATGGTTCGGGCGGCGGTGGCTACAGCCATTTCAAGACCTCCTTGATCGTACGGTGGATCTCAATTCTCAACGACTCTCAACTAGGGGTAACTGACGTAGACGTCGCTGGTGACCTCTTCCACCTGGGGCAAGGGACTGGATTCGGCGTAGGCCAGCGCTTCTTCAACGGCTTGCCTGGCCTCCTGGTCGATGGCATCCAGCTCCTCCGACGTGAACCAGCCGTGCTGGGTGACCAGGGCCCGGAAATCCCTGATGGAATCCTTGCCCTGGGACACGCTCTTGTAGAGATCATCCTTGTAGGTCTGCTGGTCCCCTTCGAAGTGGCCGTGGTGGCGATAGGTCTTGCACTCCAGCAGGCTGGGCCCCTGTCCGGCCCGGGCTCGCTTGACCGCCTCCACGGCGGCTTCATGCACGGCGAAGACGTCGGTGCCGTCGACCACGGCCCCCGGGATGCCGTAACTGGCCGCCCGCTCGGCGATGTTCTCGATGGCGCAGTGATAACTGGCCGGGGTGCTCTGGGCATAGCCGTTGTTCTCGGCCACGAAGATGACCGGTAGATTCCAGATGGCCGCCAGGTTGGCGCTTTCGTGGAAGGTTCCCTGTTCGCAGGCGCCGTCCCCGAAGAAGCAGGCGCAGACGTCCCCGCTGCCGGTCACCACCGAGGTCAGACCGGCGCCGCAGGCCAGGGGCGGACCCCCGCCTACGATCCCATTGGCGCCCAACATGCCCTTGCCCACGTCGGCGATGTGCATGGACCCGCCCTTGCCCTTGCACAGCCCGGTGGCCTTTCCATAGATCTCGGCCATCATCGAGTTCATATCGCAGCCCTTGGCGATGCAGTGTCCGTGCCCCCGATGGGTGCTGGTGATGGTATCGCTGGACCGCAAGGCGCTGCAGACACCGGTGGCAATGGCCTCCTCGCCCACGTAGAGGTGCACGAATCCGGGAATATGGCCCTTGGCAAAGGCCTGCTTGACGGTTTCCTCGAAGTTTCGGATGGACACCATGGTCCGGTACATGGACCGAAGCTGGTCCTGGCTGAGGTTCATGACCTGATTCCTCCCGTTTACTGGATCAGACACCAAGACGGGACCGCTTCGCAAAAGCGGGCGCCGGCGGATCCCCATCGCAGACAAGATAGAGGGCAACCATACGCGACCGGCCCCGCGACTTCAACCCTTATTTGCGGTCCATTGCCGGGGCTCAATCCCAGTCCAACGAGGGCGGGGGTTCCGACAGGAAAACGGTGGGCTGCAGCCCGGAAATGTCCGGGTCCAGCGGGAAGAAGGGGCGTTTCATCCGCCGGTAGGGGAGATGGCGCACCGAGGCCGGCGTCGGTCCCGGAGTGTCCACCACCAGGGCTCCCTTGGAGATTCCGGCATAGGCGATGTTGTAGTTCATGGGGTTCTTGACGCCGATGAACTTGGCCTGAAGCGGATCCAGGCCGGCGGCCTCGAACTGCTCGGTCTTCCATTCGTAGGTGGGCCTGGAGGTTACCAGCACCTGGAAGGCGCCAATCCTCAAAACGGCCGAAGGCCCCATGGAAGCCGGGGTGCCCCCGTAGATTCCTCCGGAATAGACGAAGGCGCCGTCCAGCAATCGCGCCACCCGGCCCTCTACCGGCAGGGGCTCTCCCCAACGCGGGTCCAGCTTGTGGCCCAGCAGCAGCCGGACCCCGCGGCCGGTCCCGGCCTGAAAACAGGCGCCGGCCGCTTCCGGGTCCACCACCGTCAACAGGGTCGGCTCCTCCACTCCGATCCGGGTCAACTCCTTGAGCAGGGAGACACTGTCCCCGGCCGCGCCTCCTCCGGTGCAGTCCGCGGTATCGACCAGAAGCACCGGCCCCCCGGGGATTCGCCGCCCTCGATCCACCGCTTCGGCAACTGTCATCAATCCGCATTCCAATCGGTGCCGGTTATCCCAGTACTCCTCGGCCAGTGTCCGGGCCAGGCGCCGGGCCAGCCTGGGGTCGTGGTCGCTGATGACCAACCCGCCCGAACCCAGCCCGGGCAGGTCGTTGTAGGGGTGCACCCCGAACACCGAGACCGACAGGATTGCGGGATCCTGTTCCATCTCCCGGGCGCGTCGGGTCAGGTGCGCCATGGGAGCATCGCCGAAGGTCATGCCGTGGATGCCGCTGGTCAGCACCGGGACCTTGGCCATGGCGGCGACGGGCTTCTCCCGGCCTCGAAGCAGGCGGAAAAGCAATTGGGCGGCCCGCTCCCCGGTGGTGAAGGAGTCGTCGTGGGGGTAGCGGGTGAAGGCCACCAGTCCGGAGGCCTGTCGGACCATGCGCCGGGTGACGTGGGCATGCATGTCCAGGGTGGCGACGACGGGGACTTTGTGCCCGACAATCCTGCGGACGGCCTGGAGCAGGTCACCTTCCGGGTCATCCTCGGAAACCGTCGTCATCGACCCGTGGAGCGCCAGCAGGACGCCGTCCACCCGACCGGCTTTCCGCAGGGGGGAGAGGAGGGACTGCTTGAGCGTCCGGTAGCAGTCGTCGGTGCTGGGCCCGCCGGACACGCAGCGGGCCGCCACCAGCGGGACCGCCCGAGCCCCCTCTGCCTCGCAGACTGCAAGCATGCCGGCATTCTCGCAGTCGGTTCCGGCCAGTTGAAGCAGGTCGTTACCGTGGTGGATATAGGTGTTCTTCCAGAGGTCCAGTTCGGTCCGGGTGGTCAGGAACTGACTGGTCTCCTGAAAAATTCCGCCGATGGCGATGCGAAGACGTGATGAGCGCGCCACAAATGCTCCATCCCGGCCGGAATCCTCCGTCAATGGGCCGCTGAGATTCTCCCCGGAGGACTCAATAGGGTTCCCGGAAAACCCAGTATTGCTTGCCGAAGGACATGTCGGAGTAGGCCCCGGTGGGCAGCCGTTGGCCGGCAGGCATTGTCCAGCGCCGAATGACCGCTTCGTTCAGGTCAACCCCCAGGCCGGGAGCTTTGGGAAACCGGAAGCAGCCGTCTTCGATCCGGTGGGGCTCCGCCAGCAGGTCGTCGATGAAGGGATTGCCGGTTCGGTCCACTTCTACCGTGATGCCGTTGGGGAGAGCGGCGACGACGTGCATGTTGGCCGTCAAGGCCAGGGCGTCGCTCCAGGTGTGAGTGGCGACCCGGGCCCCGTGTTCCTGCGCCAACTGTCCGACCCGATGGCACTCGCTGATGCCGCCCGCACGACAGGCATCGGGCTGGACCACATCCAGGGCTCCGGCCCTGAGCAGTTCCCGGAATCCCTGGAGTCCGAACTCGTTTTCACCGGCGGCCACCGGGACCTTGCAATGCCGCCGCAAGGCGACATAGTTGTCGATGTCCTCGGGCTCGAAGGGCTCTTCGTACCAGAAGACACGGTTCTCCTCCAGGACCGTCCCCATCCGCCGCGCCACCTCCAGGCTGTAGCGCATGGAGGCGTCCACGATCACGTCCACGGCGGGCCCCACCGCCTGGCGCACGGTCCGGACCGAGGCCACGTCGTAGTCTTCGTCCTTGCCCAGCCGCATCTTCACCCGGCGGTAGCCCTGGTCCACGTAGCCTGCCGCCTCTCCGCCCAGCGACTCCAGACTGTCCGTCCACAGCAGCGCGCTGGCATAGGCGGGCACCCTGTCCCTGGAGCCCCCCAACAGTTCCTGCACGGTCTTGCCCAGGGCCTTCCCTCTCAGGTCCCAAAAGGCGATATCCAGCGCCCCCAGGGCCGACAGGGCCGCTCCCTTTCTCCCGTACCAGCGGGTGGCCTGGTACATCTTGGACCACAGGGCTTCCACCTCCCTGGGATCATCCCCAAGCAGCAGGGGCTTGAGGTGATCCTCGATGACGATCCTCACCAGCTCCGGATGACTGTAGGCCGAACCCCAGCCCACCTTTCCGTCACTGGCCGTGACCCGAACCAGGGAGGTCAGGCGACCCGTCAGCTCTCCTCCGGCATAGGACGTTCGCTGCTCGGGCGGGATCTCATAGCGCAGGTTGATGACCTCGATGTCCTCGATTTTCATGGGCTCTTTCCAGGCGTCAATTGCCTCTCCGAAACTCCTGATCCTACCACACCACTCACCTCCCAATAGCAGTCACCCAAGCCCAAGCCGGGCCGCCAAGACGGGAACCCCCGGCGACGCGGTGACCGGCAAAGCTCGACACCGGGTTTCCCCCGGAAAGTTGCACGACTGTTGAGGAGTTGTTTCGCATCTGCGACCGGATGGGGTAATATGACCCGCACCAATCGAGAGGTTACACCACGGGGGAGGTAATCTGCGCGCCACCGGCCCGCAGACAGCACCCTCCGTGACTCTGCGTCGGTAATCGGCTGGCGGCTTTACAACCACTGCCGTTAAGGATACGGAATGAGCGCCCTGCCGGGATTCACTGAAGCAGAGCCGAGACGGAACCGATCAAGAAGGGACCACGATGCATATTCTCCTGTACGTGCCTGACAACCAGGTGACCAACAACTTTGTTCCGCAACTTTGGCCCTTCGTCCTGCAGAGACTGACGCCGAAGGAACATCGGGTCAGCATCATCGACGGCAATGTGCGTCACCTGAGTGCCCGGGAGTTGGTCGACTTCATCGTTCAGAACGATGTAAGTCTGGTGGGCATGGGCTTCATGACCCGAATGGCCCAAAAGGCTTATAGCATGGCGGCAGCGATTCGACGGGAAACAAACGTGCCGATCGTGATGGGAGGTCCGCACGTGACCGAAGTCCCCAACGAGCCCCTGGGCCTCACCGGTCATCCTCAATACGCCGACGCGGTGGTGTTGGGAGAAGCGGACGACACCTGGCCTCTGGTGGTGCGGGATGCGGCCGCAGGAACCTTGCAGCAGTTCTACCAGCCCGCCGTCATCGACGGTAAGGATGTCAAGCCGAGTCTCAAGAACTATCCGCAGGTGAGGTGGGACCGGATCGACCTCTCGCTTTTCGATCTCATGCGATTCGTGCCTTCCACAGCCAAGCGGATGCTCAAGAAGCTGGGACTGGGCTATGACGAGCTCTACGTGGTGCCCGTGGAATCGGGCCGGGGCTGCCCCTACGGCTGTGAGTTCTGCACCGTGACCGGATTCTTCGGAGACCAGATTCGCTTCCGCGACAACCAGAACGTCATCGACGAGCTGCTCTGCCTGAAGGCCTTGGCCAAGGAAAGGAATGCACTGGTCAGTGTCTTCTTCATTGACGACAACTTCGCCATCAACCGCAAGCGGACCAAATCCCTTCTGCGCGACATGATCGCCCAGGATGCCTGTGTTCCCTGGATTGCTCAGATCAGCATGAACCTGTTGCGCGACGAAGAGCTGGTGCGGCTCATTGCGGAAAGCGGCGGCCGCTGGATCTTCATGGGACTGGAGTCCATCGATGCCGACAGCCTCAAAGTCGCCAACAAGTCGTTCAACAAGCCCGGCGAGTATGCGGAAATCCTGAATCTGCTGGCCAAGTACGAACTCTATGCCATCACTTCCTTCATCTTCGGCATGGAGGGGGATCGCCAGGGCGTCTCGGAAAACACCTACCGCCAGGTCGACGGCTGGCCTCCGGGACTGCCGGTCTTCGGGATTCTCACCCCTTACCCGGCCACACCCCTGTACGACCGCTTGCAACGCGAGGGGCGGCTGACCCGGCCGGAACATTGGCTGGACTTCCAGGCCTTCAAGGCCGCCTATCTCCCCAAGGGCCTTTCGGCGGACCAGGCGGAAGATGAGGTTCGCCGAGCCTGGGAACACTGCTACAACCCACGAGCTTTCCGCAGGGCACAGGACTGGCTGCTCCGCAACCGGAAATCCTACGGGTATCAGGTCATGCACTTTGTGGCGCGCCTGCTCTTCCGAGGCATCTACTTCCCGCAGTTGACCCGCTGGGCGTGGATCAAGCTCCTGGCCCGGAATTACAGCACGATTGGGAACCTGGTGTATCAGGGGGTCAGGAAACAGCGCAGGGCTCGCCGAAAACCGCCGGCGCCGGCGCTCCCACAGACTCCGGCGGGGGGCGCATCAGGGGTATTGCGCGAAAACGACCTCAAGGGAATGGTCAGGGAAGCGCCGGTCTGGAAGGCTTCGGAGTCCCTCGGGGAAGGAGAGGAGCCGCGTCGAGAATCCGTCCCCACTCAATCCAGGCTTACTTGAGCAAGAACTTCTGAACCCGCCAGCCGACCACTTCGGCTACGTAGAGTTCGCCGGCCTTGCCCAGAGCAAGGTGGTGAGACTCGGACACCTGCCCCGGCCCCTTTCCCGGCTGGCCGAGAGCACCCAGCACACGTCCCTGCAGGTCGAGCTTCAGCACTCTGTTTCGTAAACACACCCATGACGACCCAACTCACGGCGGACCCGCGACGTCGGACCCTGCTGATCTTCATCTTCGTGATGGCCTTCCAGCAAGGGGTGACCATCAACCTGCTGCCGGTACTCTTCGAAAGCTTTGCCGAGACTTTCCGGTTGGACTTTCAACAAAGGGGTCAGATCCAGTCCTTCTTTTCCGTGGGAGTCATGGTGGCACTGTTCGCCTCCGGTTTCGTAACCGAGCGTATTGCCGCGCGCCGCTCGGCGCTGCTGGCCCTGGGG
>JAPPFQ010000761.1 GCA_028875135.1 Acidobacteriota bacterium | reverse complement strand
AGAGGAGGTGAAGTTCCTGCAAGGGAAGCCGGCTTGGGTGATAATCCGGCCCGGGCTCGTGGATGCCCAGGATTACAAGCTAGCCGTTTCCCGAAAAATCCTGTGCATCCTGTGCATCGATGTCGAATGAATGGTCCTTCTCGATGGACCTTACCCGTCAGGGTGAGCGGGCGTCGGACTTGCCGGAGCCGGGTCCGTCTCATGTCAAAGTCCCGCTTGGGGTGGGAGCTGGTTAGGTCAACTCCCTGGCGGGGCCAGGTCGATCCACCGCCCTTCGGCGTTGGACGACTCGCAGGCCCAAATCAGCCGCTGGGCAGCCAGGCCGTCGGAGATGTGGGGCAGGTGGGGCACGCTGCAGTGTTCCCGGTCTTGATTGCGCACGGCTGACACAAAATCGGCAATCAGCCGATTCCAGGTGTGCTGTCCCGAAAGAACCTCTGCCGGTTGGCAGTCCGCCTCGGACACTTCCAGCACGACCGGCTCCTGATCCCGGGACCGTTGCCGGATCACCTGCAACTCGTTGCACAGTGTCATCCGGCGTTGGCTGTCCTGATCCTGGGTTACGGTCTCCCATTGGCTGCTCAGGGTCAAGGTGCCTTCCACTCCCCCAACCACGATTTTCCGTTCCGGCTGGCCGGGGTTGATCAGCAAGCGAACGTTCCCGACAGCCCCATCGGAGGTCTCGGCCAGCACCGAAGCAAATGTCTCCGGGTTCTTCCGCCCGGTCCGGGCTCTATCCTGAGTGCCTGGGGCCGACCGCAGCGAGCATGCCAGACGGGAGAATCGCCACCCGGTCAGATGACGGGCCCGATCGAATTCATGGCTGCCCATCTCCCGGAGCACCCCGCTGTTGGCCCTCCAGGAATCCGAGCCGGGGCTGAAGCACAGTCGCCACTCGGTCTGGATGTCGAGCGGTTTGCCGATCCGGCCCTCCCGGAGCGCCCGCCACAAGGTCAGGCAGGCCGGAGAATAGCGCCAGTTGAAGCTGATGGCCGTGACCGTTTCCGCCTCGCCGGCGGCCCTTGCCATGGCCTCGGCTTCCGGCACGTCCCAGGCCAGCGGCTTTTCCACCAGTACGTGGCGTCCGTTGGCGAGAGCATGGGCAAAGGGCTCCAGGCGGAGAACCGGATCGGTGGCGATGCTGACGATGTCGAGCCGGCTGCGGTCGATCATTCGGCGCCAGTCGTCGAAGACTTCCAGTGCCGGGGTTTTCAGGTCTGCGGCCAGCCTCTCGGCTTTGGCCCGGGTGCGGTTCCAGAGGGCGGTCACGCTGACGCCCGGGAGGCGCGCGAAAGCCCGGGCCTGGCAGCGTCCGGCACGACCGGTTCCGATGATTCCGACTCGCAGGGAATTGGCCACGGGTGTCGGTGTCCTGTCTCGGAGACAGGATCCAGGATCTTCAGGTTGGCTGCACCGGCAGGGCGGCGCCCAGCCAACGCCGGATTTCGTCGAGGTTGGCCGCCCCTCCGTCCAGCAGTTCCTCCGGCAGTTGCAGTTTGGCCACCTCTTGGATCTGGGAGAAGACCTTGCGAAACCCTTCCGCCATGAAATCGATGATTTGGCGGCTGGCCGCGGTGGGCGCTTCCATGACCAGAGAAGTTTCCTCGACGACCCTGGTGGCCTCCGGATAGTCCCGGGGGTCGTAGACACGATCGGCAGGCCAGGGTCGCCGCCAGGGATGGGTGGCCTCGAACTCCTCCGGCCGGGTGAAGAGGGGCAAGGAAGGAATGGTCCAGTTCATCCAGGAGCGGCACAGCACCCCCTCCGCTCCCAGGGCCGCCACCACCTTGGCCCGGAATTCGGAAGGTTGCAGATCCAGGCCGGCTGCGCGAGGGTCGAAGCGCACCCGGTAGAGGTGGTAAGCGTGGCTCCGGTCCGGGGGAACCCGCGGCGGGATCACCCCCGGCAAGTCCTCAATCTGCCGGGTCAGGCGCTCGCACAGGGATTGTCTCTCGCCGTTCAACTGGTCGATTCTGGCCAACTGGCCGCGGGCCAGGGCGGCCGAGACCACGCTGCATCGATAGTTGTGGCCCAGGGTCGCCAGCGGGTACTTTTGTTCCTCTCGAGGCTTGTGAAAACGGACCCGCAGCCAGAGGCCGTCCACCCGCTCTAAAAAGTGCCGGTGGCGGGTGGCGAAAATTCCGGCTTCGCCCGCCGGCAGATTCTTCATGGCGTTGATGCTGAAGGCGGCTGCGTCTCCCAGGCTTCCGACGAACCGACCCTTGTAGGTTGCCCCGGGAGCGTGGGCCGCGTCCTCGATAACAGCCAGATGGTGTTGACGGGCGATGGCGTTGATCTCGTCCATGTCGGCCGGAAGCCCCGAGAGATGGACCGGCAGGATGGCCTTGGTTCTCGAGGTGATGTGCCGCTCGATCCGGGCCGGATCCATGTTGCAGGAGTCGGGATGGACATCCACGAACACCGGCACCGCCCCTTGATGGAGGACGGTGAGCGCCCCCGAGAGAAAGGTGTAGGCCGGAACCAGGACTTCATCGCCGGGTCCGACATTGGCGGCCCAGAGCGCCATGTGCAGAGCGTCGGAGCCGGCGCCGACGGCACAACAATAGGGAATGTCCATGCGTTGCGCCCACTCCTGCTCCAATGCGGCAATCTGGGGCGCGTCGCATCCGCCGAGTTGCTCTTCTCTCAGGACCCGGCACAGCTCATCGAGTTCCGCCTGGCTGTAGCGCGGCCAACGGGCCCGTTCGATTCCCTCCGGCATGGCGGGATCGCCGCCCAGAATGGCCAGTTTCTGTTTCATGGCGGTACGTGTCCGTGACTGGGGCTGCACGCGGCAGATTATAACCGTTCTCCGGCCTGGCATCCATTGGAGATGCCGGCGGAGAAGGACTTGCCTGAAACACCCCTGATTCGCCACTCATGAGACTCCCCGTCGTCCGGGACGGCAGCGCGGCTAGGTCAAGAGTGACTAGTGATCAGTGGTCAGTGGCTAGTATTTTGATCGATTGGTTGAGCTTGTTGCTAGGAATTCTCTGTTTCACTTGTCGCTGACAAACTGTCCTTTGGCGCCGAAGCGCTCGAGGACTACGGGGACCGATGGGGAAAGTTCGAGAGTTTGAGAGGACGGCACCGGAGCGGAGTGGGCAGGGCGATGCCCGGTGGATATCGAGATTGTGAAAACCCACTCTGTCGTGAGGGGTTTTAGCCGGTGTCCCGGAGCCTCGGGCCGCCGCCCGATGCTCCTGGAGGGCAGTATCCTAACCCGATTCAACCGGATAGACTGTGGTGCTCGGACTCATCGTTGCGTGGCGCTTGACGCGGACGATATAGGACTTGCCGTTCGGATCCAGCCTGCCGTGTTTGTCGCGGGGGGGCAGCAGGATGAAAATTTCGTCCGCGTTTGCTATCCACTCGATGGTGGGGCCAGCCTCGCCTTCCACCTTCACGATAAACCCACCGGAGGTCGCCTCGAATTCCATTCGGACTGTCTACCCTTTTTGCAAAGGGGCTCAACGCCTGTGGAGAATCTGTGATCTAAAGACGAACCGGGAAGAAAGCTCCGTGCAAACTCGTGCAATCCGCCGCGCAGGCGCCCCGCATCTCGTTTTCGTGCTCTGACTCTGCCCCCATCTGCATGAGGGGCTCGGCGGCAGGTTCGGCTTGAACGTGCAGAGGCATCGGAAGCAGGCAGAATAGCGGCAAACGCAACTAATGATAACAAGGAAAAGTATATAAAATATGAATGTATAAGGTTAAATAGTGTATAATATATGTATTTTAAAATTGGAGGCGCTGAAATCAGCTGGGTGTGGTGTAGCTCGACTGCTGGACCGCTTCGGATGTGGGGGTGGTGGGCGCGACCGGGATCGAACCGATGACCTCTACCGTGTCAAGGTAGCGCTCGTACCAACTGAGCTACGCGCCCGATTCCGGCTAACATAATGGAACCCCGCCGGGACTGTCAATCAATTCGGCCCGCTTGACAAAACCCCTCCGCTATAGATAATTCAAACACGTTGACAGGGTCCTGATTGCGGGAACCATTCATGAGATTCTTGATCGATCGACGCTTTCTCACAGTGTACCTGACCAACCACAAGGATGTGTGGATACGCGGCGCTGGACACTGATTCTCTATCGAGAGACGTCCTGACCGGCCGCTTGTGATTTTTCAAGTCGTGTCGGTTTTTTTTTACCCGTTGCCGGGTGTGGGCCGATGCCGGCCGTGACGGGCCGGAGTAGCCGAAACATGGAAAGCACCCTTCTACTGAACTCGTCCTTCGAGCCGCTCCGGGTCATCAGTTGGCAGAGAGCCATCACCCTGCTGTTTGCCGGCAAGGTGGAGGTGATCGAGGAGTACTCCCGCGAGATACGCAGCGTGACCTTCTCCGTCAGGTTGCCGTCGGTACTCCGGCTGCTGCGCTATGTCAAGGTCAAGAAGAGCCGCATGATCAAGTTTTCCCGGGCGAACATCTATGCCCGGGACAGGCACCGCTGCCAGTACTGCGGCGGCACCCGTCGCGGGGATGAACTGACCTTCGACCATGTGGTGCCGGTGTCGCGCGGTGGGGGGAAGAGTTGGGACAACATCGTGACGGCCTGCATTGCCTGCAATCGCAGGAAGGGGGGGAGGACTCCGGACGAGGCCGGCATGCGCCTGATTCGGACGCCGGCGGAGCCCGAGTGGGTGCCGAATCTCAACCTCACCCTCGTCTTCAGGAATGCTCCCGACAGTTGGCGCGACTACCTCTACTGGAACGTGGAACTGGAGACCTGAGTCACATCCCGACGGAGAGCCGGATCTTGCAGGCCGTTTGGTTTCCGGCACGGGAAGGTACGGCGGAAACGGGACGGGGAGCCCCGATTCAGATGGAAACAGCCTGTTCAAGGGCTAGCAGTCCTGATCGTGTTGCGTTCCGGCAAACAGAACCCTCGGCAGCGAGATTGAGGGACCTGGAACCGGGGGATATCGACTCCCTGGTCCGTTGGGTAAACGATCCAGCGGTCACTCTCTACCTGTCACAAGCGGTTGCCTACCCGGTCTCCGGAAGCGATGGATACCGCTGGCTGGAGGAGTTGTCCCGGAGCCACACCGACCGGGCCTTTGCCATCGAGACGCTGGAAGGGCGCCTGATCGGTTCGGTCGGTCTGCACGCGATCCGCTGGATCGACCGCAAGGCCGAACTGTCCGTGATGATCGGGGAGAGGGACTGCTGGAATCGAGGCTACGGGACCTGGGCCGTGCGGGAAATGTTGAGGCGAGGCTTTGAGGGGATGAGTCTCCGGAGAATCTATCTCAGAGTTGCCGCTGATCACGAGGCGGCCATCCGCGTCTACCGCAAGTGCGGGTTCCAGTCCGAAGGCCTGTTGCGCAAGGATCGCTACGTCGGCCGCGGTTACGCGGATACCCTGATGATGTCTGTTCTGAAGGAGGAATTTGCTGCGGGGGAAAGCGGAGCCCGGACCACTTAGGCTTGTATCAGAGCTCCGTCGATGAGCTGTTGGGCCTTGTCTTCGGAGACGTCGGAAACCGTTGCCAACTCGCTGACCATCAGTTGCCGGGCACGGTCGAGCATCTTCTTTTCGCGGAAGGAAAGAATTCGGTTGACGCTCAGCAGGGAGAGACTCTTGAGGACGTCGGCCACCTGAAAGATACATCCTGTCCGCATTTTCTCCGAGTTTTCCTTGAAGCGGTTCTTCCAGTCGGTGGCGTTGTTGACCTTGGTGTTCTTCAGGTGCTTGAGAACCTTGTTGACCTCCGCTTTCTTGATCAGTCGTCTCAAGCCGACGTCGGTGGCGTTGGTTGCCGGGATCATTACCATCATGTTGTTGGCGGCAATCTTGAGATGATAGAAGGCTTCCAGTTTGCCGGAGATGCTGCGCCGGTCAATTTGCTCGATGACGCCGACGCCGTGGTTGGGGTAAACGACTTTTTCGCCGATGGCGAAGCTGTTTGTGGTGACCTGGGCCATAAGTTCCTGGGTTCGGTTCGAAAAATGGGACAGGCGATCAAGTATATGGACCCAAAGACTTCGAGTCAAGCATTAACCCACGCAGTCCGTATTTCTCAACTGTGGCCTGGGTTTTTCCCATTGGATCTGAACATCGCACGGTTCCGGAAAGGTTGGTGGAGCGATGCGGGAAGCAACTGAAGTATTGAACTTCTTCGATGGCGCCTGGAGTCCCTCCGTCGGCGAGGACACCCTGCAAATTGTCAATCCGGCAACGGGGGAGAGACTTGCCGACAATCCCCTTGGCGATGCCGGCGACGTGTCCCGGGTGGTGGACGCTGCCGCCAGGGCCTTTCCAGACTGGAGGCGCACCCCTCCGGGGGAACGTGTTCAGTACCTGTTCAAGTTCAAGCAGCTACTGGAGGAGCATTTTGATGAGATCGCCCGGCTCACCACCCGGGAGCACGGCAAGACCCTGGCCGAGTCTCGCGGGGAACTGAGGCGAGGCATCGAAAACGTGGAGGTCGCTTGCGGGATTCCCACGCTGATGCAAGGCTACAACCTGGAGGACGTTGCCCGCGGCATCGATGAGACCATGATCCGCCAGCCGCTGGGGGTGGTGGCGGCCGTCACGCCCTTCAACTTTCCCTCCATGATTCCCTTGTGGTTCCTGCCTTACGCGCTGGCCTGCGGCAATACCTTCGTGCTGAAACCGTCAGAGCGGGTGCCGTTGACGATGCGGCGGGTGTTCGAGTTGCTGGAGCAGCTCCACCTCCCTCCAGGGGTTGTGAACCTGCTCAACGGGAACCGCGCGGTAGTGGATGCCCTCATTGACCATCCCGAGGTGCGTGCCATCAGCTTCGTGGGATCGACGGCGGTTGCCCGGCATGTCTACAGCAGAGGTGCCGGCCAGGGCAAGAGGGTGCAGTGTCAGGGAGGCGCCAAGAACCACGTGGTGGTCCTGCCGGACGCCGATATGCCGACCACCACCCGGATTGTGAGCGACAGCGCCTTCGGATGCGCGGGGCAGCGATGCTTGGCCGTATCCGCGGCAGTCACCGTGGGGGATGCCCGTGAGCCTTTTACCCGCTCGGTGGCCGAGATGGCCCGGTCCATCAGAGTTGGTTATGGCCTGGAGGAAGGGGTTCAGATGGGACCGGTTGTCAGTCGGGAGAGCCAGCAGCGGATTGAGGGCGCCATCGGCCGGGGCGCCTCGGAGGGCGCCGAGGTACTGGTAGATGGGCGAAACCCCAGCATTCCCAACTATGAACGGGGGTTTTTCGTGTCGCCGACCATTCTGGATGGGGTGCCGCCGGGGAGCGAGACATCCCGGACCGAGATCTTCGGACCGGTGCTCAGCCTTTTCCACGTGGACAGCGTCGAAGAGGCCATTGAAGTTGTGGCCGGCAACCCCTACGGAAACGCCGCCTCCATCTTCACCGGCAGCGGCGCCGCCGCCCGCAAGTTCCGCTATGAGGTGCCGGTGGGGAATGTGGGGGTCAATATCGGAGTGGCTGCTCCAATGGCCTACTTCCCGTTCAGCGGTTGGAAAGACAGCTTTCTGGGAGTCCTGCACGGCCAGGGTCGTGACGCGGTGGAATTCTATACCGAGAAGAAGGTGGTCATCGAGCGCTGGCCCCGGGAGTGGTCGCGCAAGTTCTGAGTCTAGTATTGAGCTTGCTTTATCTTGATTCGAAAGTCGTCCGCTGAAATCCTGATCACTTTGCACATCTCATAGAGACGGGATCGCAGGCGATCGCCGATGCGTTCCGCGAGCGTTTCCTCGCCGGAAACTGTATTTCCGTCACTCAGCACCCGAAGATTGGACTCTCCATCCCGGAAGTTTGAAGTGATGATGGTCGTGCGCTTCTGGTTATAGCGGTGGTTGATGATGTAGGCGAAGGTATCCCGAACCCAGTCGGTGGGACGTTCGGCGCCCAAGTCATCCAGAAGCAGGACGTCGCATTGCAACACCGGATCGAGAATTTGCCATTCGGTGGTTCTTGCAACCGGGTTGAAGGAGCCTTGGATCTGCTTGAGTAGTTCCCGAAAGTCGCAAAAGACGCACCAGGTACCGTAGCGAAGCATCAGAGCGTGGATGATGGACACGGCCAGGTGGGTCTTCCCGACGCCGCAAGGACCCAGGATCAGGAACCCGCTGTCCACCAAGGGATACTCTTCGACGAAGCGTGTGGCCATTGTCTTGGCCTTTCCCAGTGTGGGGTGCTTGCGGCGCGGCAAAAAGTTCTCGAGCAAACACTCCCGATAGCGGGGCGGGATGCGGGCTGCCTCGATCAGTTGTTGCACCTTGCTCTGCTCGTGGCAGGGACAACGAGCCACACCCGGCTGGCCGGCCAGATCCATCCTCTTCCAACCGCTGCCGCCGCATTCCGGGCACTCGGGCACGGCTTCCACTGGGCTATCTCCTGTCCAGGCGTATGATTTTGGACGGGGCCGTACGCACCAGGGCGTTTTCCGGATTGGAATCGAAACGCGAGGAGTGCTCGGCCAATTCAGACCCGATGACCTGCATGAACTCCCTGACCTCTTGCTGCATCTTTTCCATTTTGGCGCGCATGTTGAGAATGATTTCAACTCCCGCCAGGTTGACTCCCAGTTCACGGGTCAGGTTCAGGATCAACTCCAGTCTCTGCAGATCCCGCTCGGTGTAGAGCCTGGTGTTTCCCCGGGAGCGCGAGGGCTTCAGCAGGCCATGCTTCTCGTAGAGTCGCAGTGTCTGTGGGTGAATGTCGTAGGCCGCGGCCACGTTGCTGATAGTATAAACCCTCTTGCGATGTTTCTTCATCGGGTCGCCTCCATGGAGGGGCAGGACCTGTCCGGCCGGATTGCCGCCTAGTCCATCACCAGACCTGTTCGGGGATCGGCCGGGTTGAGTTGCGCCAGCTCCCGCAGGAGTTCCTTGCTGCGCTCATCCGCGATCTTGGGAACCACCACCCTCACTTCGATGAACTGGTCTCCCCGTCGGTCCGCTCTCAATGATGGGGCCCCTTTTCCACGCAGTCTGAACTTCTGCCCGCCCTGCGTTCCAGGGGGAATCTTCAACAGAGACCGGCCGTCTACGGTAGGGACCTGGATCTTGGCGCCCAACGCCGCTTCGGTGACGGTTACGGGAACCTTGCAATAAATATTGTCCCCCTTCCTTTCGAAGAAGGGGTGAGGAGCTACCTTGGCCACGACATAGAGGTCGCCCGACGGAGCGCCTCCCAGGCCGGCTTCTCCCTTTCCGGCAAACCGGATGCGAGAGCCGTTCTGGACACCGGCAGGAATCCTGACCTCCAGCCTGGAGGGGTTGCTGGTGCGTCCTTTCCCACTGCAGGAAGCGCATTGCCGGCTGTTGCGTCCCGTGCCCCCACACCGATGACAATGCGTTGTCAGGCGGGCACGCCCTCTCATCTGGTCCAACTTGCCTGTTCCGTGACAGAGAGGACAGGTTCCCGCCTCGGCGGTCGATGCCTGGCCGCTTCCCCGGCAGTTGCGGCAAACCTCCATTCGATCAAAGGCGATCCGTGTTCGAAGGCCCTGCAAGGCGTCGTCGAAGCTCATGGAGATCTGGTATTCGAGGTCGCGGCCCTGGGGGCTTGCCGGTTCGGGGCCACCCTGAAACATACGGGAAAAAAAATCGGAAAAACCCGAGCCTCCGAGATCGGAAAAGTCAAACCCGGAAAAATCGAATCCGGGACCGCCACCCGGGCGCGGCCGAAAATTCTCCGAGTAGGTTCCGTAGGCGTCGTAGACTTCCCGCTTCTTGGGATCGCTCAGGACGTCGTAGGCCTCCGAAATCTTCTTGAAGCGCTCCTCGGC
>JAPPFQ010000684.1 GCA_028875135.1 Acidobacteriota bacterium | reverse complement strand
GCGCGGCATCCACCACATCAAGCTGGTCATATCCGGAAACCGGCTTCGAAAAGCCAAGGCCTACGTGTTCATGGTGCTTTCCGGAGCGCTCTCTCCCTGAAATCTACCCGACACCGGCAAAAAACAAACCCCCGCCAGCCCCGCAATGCAATGGGAGTGATGGGGGTTCGGTTCAATCTGCGCAGCAATGCCGAATCGGAGTATTCCGCATCCAGCCCGGCTACCCAACGTGAATCGGGGCTTACCAGCAGCAACAAAGACCGGCTGAGACGGCTTCGAGCTGCTCCTCGGTGATGTTCGGGTCCGGGGGCAAGGCCAGGTGCACCGTCTGCATGTCGCTCTCATGGACCTTGATGGTCATCGAATCGGGAATCGTAATGCCCAATTCCTCGCTGATGGTCGACTTGGGGTCCGAGAGAAGCTGTTGCCTGAAATCCGCGTCCAGGGCGGACTTCTCAACAATCTGCTGCAGCATTTCATCGCCGCTTCTCATGGCAATTCTCCTTTCGTTGTCTGTGACGAGCGAGTGACAGACAACGCCAAAGTATTCACCAGCGGATCACAACACAAATATCCCGCAATTGAAACAAAAATATGCCGCACATTCAAGTCCGCAAAGTGGGGACAGATCAATGGTAGCGCACCCACAACTCGACCTCGGCCAGCTCCAGTTTGGCCGTGACCATGGGATTACGCTTCTTGAGGAAGAATCGGACTTCGTTGCTGCCGGGCCTGGGATAGGGACCCTTGGTCAGGTCGATCTCGATCCAGCGCTCGCCGAAGGCCACCGGGTCGGCCTGGCAGCGATGCTGGCCACCGGGAATGGGCTCTCCGTTCAGGTGGACCTCCCACTCGTCGCTTTCCGGGGTGATTCGGGGAACTCCCAACTTCAGGCGAACCTCCTTGACCAGCCCGGAGGCCGCTGCCGCCGGGAGGTCATCGCCCACAATCAGGGAAACGGAGTGGCCGCCGGCCCGGGTGTCCAGCGTCCTGGGAATCTGCCTGGGGACGTCGGCCAGGTCGTGTCTTCCGTTGGGCAGCAGGAAATAGTGCTTGTCTCGCAGCCGGATGCCCTCGGGGTCGCCGATCTCCCGCAGGATCCTGCGGTCGTCCTGGCAGAGAGGGTGGGGTCGATGGTTGAAGAAGTTGTAGAGGTAGAGGCTGTCCACCCCGGCCTGCCAGTACCTGGAGGCCGCCGCCCGGAACTGCTCGTCGCTCACGTCCATTCGCTGCTCCAGGCAAGGCGACACCGCGATGGAGGTCCCGGAGGTCAGCTCCAGGAATTCTTCCACTGCAACCTCCATGTTGAACCGGATGTAGTGCTTGGGCACCACCGAGTCCACCAGGCCCTCCTCGACCCAGGCGCGCACGTCCAGCCCGATCTGCAGGGCCCCTTCCAGGGTCCTGGGCACCAGCACCTGGAGCTGCAGTTCCCTGCCCTTCTCGCGCGCGATTTCCTGCATGCGGCGGCGCACCTTCCTCACGAATTGCGTCATGACGGGGGCCTTGCCACGGGCCTCCTCCGGCTTGAAGTAGAAAGGGTGCCTCAGGAAATCGAGCTCGAATCCTTCGATGTCGTAGCGCCGGCAGGTTTCCTCGATGATGGCCAGGTGAAAGTCGTGGATCCGGCTGTGGGAGAAGTCGAAGAGATGCCGGGAATAGTGCTTTGAATTGCCCCCGATCCGCAGTTCCGGGTGCCGGTGCCAGAAGGTCCCGGTCCAGAAATTCTTCTCCGGCCCCTCCTTGGAATAGGCGAAATGGGCGTCGTTCATGCGCTGGCTGACGAAATACTGGAGCCCATTTTGGTGAGCGCGCTCCGCAAGCACCCGCACCGGGTCGTTCCCCTGCTCCACCAGGTGGCGGGCGTTCTCCGCCCTCCGAAAATCGTAGGCGCTGGAGTAGGTCCCCTTGGCCAGGTCCCAGGCCCTTTCGCCCACCTTGGTGTCGTGCAGGAAGACCCGAGGGAGCACCAGGCAGTAGACGTACCGGTCTACCGGGGTCCCCGAGAACTGGTCCACCAGGTCGGTGAGCTCCTCCACCTTCATGGGGTAGCGGTGGGGGATGAACACCACGCTGTTGCCGTCGTCGTTGTAGATCAGGCGCGGCTTGCCGGTCCTGCTCCGAGTCTCGCGCCCGGCGCCCGGGCTGGGCGCCGCCGCTGATAGCAACCCGGCGGCTCCAGCCCCAACCTTGAGAAACTGTCGTCTTGTGGCCATGGGATAGCACCCTTCCCTGTGCGTTCCTTTTTGACACCGGCGGGGCCGGTCTTCAAGGGGTGTCGGTGGATTTACGGACAGGCTACCAGAATCGCTGCTGTCTGGAAAGGCACGGGACCGCGGCACGGGACCGCGGTCCCACGGCGACGGAACGCCCCGTCGGCGTCGTCCGGACTCGAGACAACGGAAACCCTCGATGACCGTCCGGTTACCGAGCCTGCTGTCGGCTCAAGGGGTGGGCCAGCAGCGGCGGGCGGGGAATGTCTCCGGGGGGCCGTCTCAGAGCCAGGTCTTCGAACAGGAGCGAGGGAACGACCAGCGAGACCAGCGGGGGCGGCCCCATGAAGGCAAAGGAAGAAAAAGGATCGGTCATCGGGACACGAAAGTTCGTATGGTAAGGAGTCAGGGATTCGGAGGCGGCCGCGATCTCCCGGAAGCTGGACGCGCTGATGCTCAGTAAAACGGCCTTGCGAATCAACTCCTCACGACCGTCGGGAAATACCTTGTAGGCCTCGGTAACGGGCCTGAGCTTCGGTCTCTGCTCCTCACCCGGCATCGCGAACATGTAATCCCGGTCTCGGGACAACGTCATCTCGGGACTGCCCACGCGCCGCACCACGATTCCGAAATCCAGGCCCCGCTCCTCCACCAGGTCGAGCAACTCCTGCCTGATTTCCTCCTGCTTCAAACCATTCCGGGAAATCAGGAAAAGATTGGAGGGTTTTGGCCCTTCATTCCTTCGATTCCCGGTACTGTTGGAAACCCCTGAAACCGGGGTGCGGGTAGCGAGCAGGGTCTTGAGAATGCCCCGTTGGATGACCGTTGTGCGCCGTGAGCGCACTCCCTCGTCGTCGACCTCATATCCCCCCAGCAGTGACGCCTCGCCGTGGCTCCCGGCCGTCGGGTCGTCGATGATGCTGAGAGAGCGTGGCAGGACCCTGGAGCCAAGTTTTTCCAGGAACGGGTTCCGGGAACCGGATCCGAACCCGCCGAACATGGGCTCGTCGGCCATGGGGGGGCGCAGCGCCAGAAGCCTCGGCGCCAGAATCTGGCTCACCAACTCCGCCGCGGCCTGCCCTTCGAACAACACCGGCCCGTTGTAGCGCTCCACAAAGGAGGCTTCCCGGAGCCGGCCCAGCCGCTCAGCCATGGCACGGATGCGTTGCTCCAGTTCGGCCCGGTCGGGCAGGTCTTTCCACTGGCGGCCACGGGCGACCACGAAGTCCTCCAGGTGTGTCCCGTCCACGGCCTGGGTGGCCGCCAGGACCTGGATGGAGGCGGAGGAGAAGTTCCGAGTGTAGGAAGATCCTTCGCTGTTGACGAAGTAAGTCTTCCCGCGACTCAGGCCGGCGCTGACACGGGAGTCGAAGATGTCCGGCATTTCCTTGAAAAGGGCGGACAACTCCTGCACCAGCACCTCCAGTCGAGCCCGGTCGGGCAGCGGCGCCGGCGGGGTTTCGTCCCGGTACTCAACCGGTTCTTCACGGCTGAAGTCGGGAACAATCTCGACCCGCGTCTTGTTCTGAAGGGTAGCGCGTTTTTTGGCAAGGCTCTGGACAGCCTGCTTGTAGGCGCCGTCGGTGGCCAGCCAGATCTGCCGCCTAAGCTCCTTGTAGTCGTCTCGCAGCGGCAGAGACACGGGAAACCCTTCTCGGACCACCCTGGAACGCAATCGACCGAAATCCATGAAATTGGTGTTGTCGAGGTCGTGATCTCCGACCCTCAACTCCACCGACAGGTTCCGACTGCCGGTCCCGCGGCCTCGACCGAGCAGGCCGCCCAGAATGGCCGTGCTGCCCCGGCCTTCGGATTCGCTAACCCAGTAGGCCACGTAGTAGGGCCTGTCCATGTCCTCCAGTTGCAGCCTTTCCATGGTTCGACCCATTTCGTCCCGTAGGGCTTTCATGAGCATATTTTCCTGGGCCTGCAGCGGGTGACCGGGCAGCAGGACGGAAAACAACAGGGTGCAGAATGTGCCGCGTTTCATGGGAATGCTCCTCCACAGCCGAAAAGCAGGGTCAAGGCGACTCCCAGGGAGGGGGAAGGATCGGAAGTCGTTCCGGGGATTTCTCTTTCTTCTGAACCTCGATCTGCGAAACCAGCACGGCCGGTGAGACGGCAGACACCGGCACGCCACCCGACTCGGCTCCACAGATGCCATTGAAGGACTCGAAGTGATCGTCGGCGGCCGCGATCTTGCTGAAGGCGGTCAGCGGCGTGCCGATGAGGTCCACGCCTCGCACCAGTTCCTCGCGACCGTCGGCATAGATCCGGTACACCATGACCGGCAGAACGTTGAACATATTGGGGATGGTTCTTCCGGTAAAGGTGAATCCCCCCTGGACGTCCTTGAAATAGAGTCCGAAGGGCTTGTCCTCCCGCTTGAGGCTGTCGATCAACATGGCCTTGAGCTCTTCGCGGGAGTGGGACCGGGTGACCTCGACGAACAAGTTCGACTGTCGCGCCACCGCCGGCAGGCCCGCCTGTTTCCGACCGTGCCCGTTGGAGCGGGAGAATCCCTCGATGGGCGTCCGGGACAGCAGGAAGGTCTTCAACACCCCCTTTTGGATGACCGGCACCCGCCGGGACTTCACCCCCTCATTGTCGTAGCGGTAGGCCCCGACCAGGTCCATGTCCCCCCGGCGCCTCACGGTGGGGTCGAAGATGACCGAAAAGGTCTCCGGCAGCACCTTCTGATTCACCATCTTCTTGAAGGTCTGGCCCTCATCTTCCCTTTTCTGGCGATGTCCTTCGATCCGATGGCCCAGAATCTCATGGAAGAACACCCCGCTGGCGCGGCCGGAGAGGATGGCCGGACCGGTATAGGGGTCCACCGCGGGAGCCTTCCGCAGAGCCTCCAGGTCGGCGATCATTTCCTCGACGGTCGCCAGGACCTGGCTGTCGTCGGGGAGCCCCTCGGCAGTGAAGGAAAAGAAGGACTCGTAGCGCGGCAGCTCCATCCCGTCCTCGGCCTTGGTGTAAGCCATGATCATCAGGCGATAGTAGGATTGGGAGGTCCGGATTTCACTGCCTTCGCTGTTCACGTACCAGCGAGTCTCAACGTTGGCCGACAGGGTGGCGTTGGCCCGGTAGATGTGGCCGGAGGAGGAAAAAGGAGCCGTGTATCTGCCCAGCTTCTCCTCCCAGGGAGTCCTGTCATATTCCAGAGGCAGCGGCTCCTCCAGCCATTTCTGGGCGGGTTCCGCCGAGAAGTCCCCGGCCTGGTCCTCCTCTTCCACCTTGATCTGGACATTGGCCTTGACCTTGGCCAACCGCTCCACGGCTGCCTTGTACTGCTGGTCGGTCCGGCGCCAGAGAATGCTTCGAAGCGCTTCCGGATCCTCCAGGGGCGCCGACTGGTAGGCAAAACGCGGATAATTGGCCAGGCTGTCTCCCCGGATGGAGTGGGTGTTGTCCAGTTCGGGACTGCCCACCCGCAGATCGACGTCGACCACGGCGCTCTCGCCCTCGGAACTTCCCGTAACGTTCCCGAACGAGGCTCGTACCGAAAATCGCCGATTCCCGGTGACCTCGTAGCTGAGAAAGTAGAGCGGCGTCGGCTGCTTCGAGAGTGTGTCCACGGAGCGTTGCAACTCCTGCTTCATGGCCTCCAGCACCGGCGTTGCGCCGCGGGCCGGATAGGCGGCCAGGACGGAAGCTGCCACCAGCAGGGTTGGGAAGAGTACGCCTCGGTGGGGTAGTCTCATGCCACACCTCTCATCAAGAACGAATCGAGCCGACTTGGGATTGACTGGGCTATTGAAACCATTGTAGCCCTAAAACTGACCAGCGACCAAAATTCCGCCACGGACCGGCGCGGAAGCCCGGGCGGGGCCAGCCGCTCCCATGGGGCGATCTCCACCCGGCCGTTGGAGCGACTTTCGGCGGATCGACTCCGTCAGCGGGGCCGATTCCAGTCGAGGTGTTTGCGCAGAAAGCGGAAGGCGCCTACCCCGTGGATCTCGTGTTCGCCTTCGAACCATTCGATCCCGGTGCGGCTGCCCAGGCCCAGCTCCGTGTAGAGACGCCGGACCTTGGCGTATTCGTGGGCGACCCACTCGTCCAGTCCCACCGCGTCCCGATGCCCGCGCTCCACCATGAAGGGTCGGGGGAAAATCAGGTAGGCCATCTCGGCGTAGTTGAAGCTCGTGCCCAGGCCGAACTCGGGCATTTCGTACTCGCCGGTGAACATGTAGCTGTTGGGCCAATCCACGGTCACGTTCTTCCAGAGCCACTGGTTGAAATCCCCGGAGCAGATCGAGAGGGCGTAGTCCTCCAGAACCGCCGGGACTCGCATGGCGGTCTTGCCGCCGTAGCTGAGGCCATAGAAGCCGATCCGCCGGCCGTCCACCCAGGGAAGGGTCTTCAGCCAGTCCAGAATCCGGCGGTGCTGGCCCACGATGAAGGAATAGAGGGAGAGCTTGAGGGGATTGGCCTTGCGCTGCAGCACCCGGAAGCGGTCCCCTCCCCGGTAGGGGTTGTGGGGGGCGAAGACGATGAACCCCTCGTCCGCCAGGCGGGCGGCAAAGGCGCGGTAGTTGCGAAAGTAGGGCACGTCGGTTCGCACCGTGTCCTCGGGCACCGCCTCCAGACCGTGCTGAGCCACCACCACCGGGCGGCGTTCTCCCGGCTGAAGATCCTTGGGGACCAGGAGAAGGCCCCAGGCGAAGACCTCGGGCCAGACGTCCAGAACCACCTCGTACGCGGTCCACTTCGCCGTCTCCCGCCACAGGCGTGAACGGGGGTTTGCTGCCACCATGGGTTCGTCGATCCTGCCCAGGATCTCCTTCCAGAGGGTGGAGCGCCAGCGGGCCGCCTCGCGGGTGAAGGCCTCGGCCGACTCCCGGCTGGGACGCTTCAGATAGCGTTGGTCGCGGAGGCGGTCCGAGACCCGCAGCAGGTCCTGAAGCGTCCCCTGGATGCCGCGGACCAAGCGGCGCTGCTGCTCGACCGCATCGGGCCCCTTTCCCCCGCGCTTCGGGGCCACGCCCGGAACCGCCGCAACCACCACCCCCTCCGCCAGCGGCTCCAGCAACCCCTGCACCGCCGACTCCGACCCCGCGGGAACCGTGCCCGCACGGGGGTCCGGGGGGACCAGCTTGACCCGCTCCCCGGCGCCGTCGGGTAGAGCCGCCGCCCACTGCTGGAGCCGGTTGAACTCGGAGGTCACCCGCTCGGCCGGGGGAGTCTCGATCCTGCCGGGAGCCGCCACCGACCTGCGACCCTCCGCAGCGGGAGGGGGACCTTCGACTCGAGGGGCCCCGGAGTGCTCGATCACCAGGGTGCGCGGCAGCACCAGGCTCCCGATCTCGGCATCTCCGAACTCGGTCAGCAAGGCCCAGACATTGCGGTAGATCGGTTCCTGCCAGACCCGCTCCCGAGCGGAGAAATAGCCGCTCACCAGGCAGGCATCGATTCTCGTATCGACCGCAGCGGCGTAGAGAGCAATCAGTCCTCCCTCGCCGTGACCGGCCAGGCCGATCCCGGCTCCCGGCGAAGATTCCGCCTCCAGCCAGTCCACCAGGGCCAGCACCTTCTGAACTTCGTATCCGATGGGGTGGCGCCCCAAGGGGTAGGCCATGCGGTAGAGCCATTCCCGGTGCGTCATGTTGGTCATGGCCCGCCTGGCGGGCTCGAGAGCCGGGTTGCCCGAAAACCGGCTGCCGCGGTCGACCAGGACCGGCACGATCACCAGGCAGCCGGATTCCGCCAGGCGCAGAGCGAATCTGTCCTCTGGTTGAACTCCCGGTTGCACTCCGACCAGTTGTTGCGGGGTTGCGTCGGCATCGGGCAGCGCAATCACCCGGGCGATGGGGGTCCGGTTCCCTGGGCTGAGCAGCAGTCCCTCGCCCTTCAGGCCCGGCAGGACGTCCCAACGGACGCGCCAAACCGTCACCGCATCGCTTTGGGCCAGGGGCTCCCCTCCCTCGGCGGAGACGAACTCCAGCCTGGGCGGCGACCTGCGGTCCACCACTCCGATGATCTTGCGGAAACGCTCCCGGTTGGCCTCGACCGACCGGACATAGTCGGCCTCGGAGGAGAAGTCCCTGTTCCAGAAGGCCGCTCGTCCTTCAGGCGCCGCCTCCAGGCGACGCATCAGGAAACGGTCGATCCCGGCCACCATGCGAGCCGAGAGATCGCCCTCCCAGGTCAGCTCGGCGGTGCCGGGAAGGACTCCGGTTTGCCCGTACGAGACCGCGGGTGGGAGCAGAACCGGAAGAACCAGTCCGAACAGAAAGATTCGCTTCCGCGTAGTTCCAAACATGCCTGAAACAAAAGAAAAAAGGGCCACCAAGCGGGACGGCTCTGCCCCATCGGCACGGCTGCGGCCCGGCAAGCCGGCGCTTGCCCCCTTGAGGAGCATGACGGTTGGGAGGAGGCGCCCCCCGGGAGCGCGGGCGTCCCGCCCGCATGCTACCACGTTGCGTTCCGCTCAGTTTCCCCGCGATTCGGCAGCCGCCTACCTTGCCGGCGGCAACGCCATCGGCAGACCCTTGCTCCACTGATCTGCCCGGCAGGCCAGGGGCCGCGCCTATTGGCGGCGGATGGAGACATTGCGGGCCAGGACGTCATGGTAGGGGTTGATGAGCACCCTCTCCGGCATCGAGGAAAGAGGCACGTCCAGTTCCAGAGAGGAAGCGCCCCCAACACTTGCCTTGCCCAGGCGAATCAGTCGGCCCCGGTTCTGCAGGTAGATCGGGACCATCATCTTGAAGGACTCCGAAACCTCCGATTGGGTCAAGCGGCCCTTGAGCCGGGCCTTGCCGCCCCTGACCGGAGTCAACGTGTAGGTCAACTCGTAGCTCGGCATCTCGCTACCGTAAACCCACTGGTTGAAAAACCAGTCCATGGTGCCGTTCCGGTCAAGATCCATCTCCGGAGTCATGTGTTTTTCCACCACGGCCTTGAAGCTCTCCGTGGAAGCGTCCTGATTGTGATGGGTCTTGACGAAGTCCTGCATCATGGCCATAAACGGCTGGTCTCCCTTCCGGGGATCTTGCATGATCTGCCGCAGCATGTGCAGGACGAAACCGCCCTTGGAGTAGACCAGCCGCTGGTAGGCCGACTCGGTCCGGGGTGTATTCAGCCGGGTACCCATCCACAGGGGGCCGACATCGTTGGCGCTGTGACCGAATCGGTTCTTTTCCAGAATCGCCTCCCGCCACCGGCGCAGCAGATCGATGAACTTCTGCTGCTCTCCACTGGCCTGCAGGTAGAGCAGCGAGGAAAACTCGGCAAACCCCTCCGAAATCCACTGGTCGTGGTATGTGGCCCAGCCCACCAGGTGCCCCCACCACTGGTGGGCGACCTCGTGAGGGGTCACCTCCTGCACGAAGTTGGAGAAGTTGAAGGTGTCCCGGCCCAGAAGCGCCCAACGCTGCGTCTGGTCCATGAAGGCGCTGACCGGCAGATAGATCAGAGTCGGCCAGGACTGGCCGAATCCGAATTGGGGCTGCTGGGTGATGGCCACACGGCCGTATGGCAGCGGCCCGAACCAATGGGTAAACAGTCGTGCCGAGGCCTGACTCTGTTGTACG
>JAPPFQ010000637.1 GCA_028875135.1 Acidobacteriota bacterium | reverse complement strand
AAGTCTATTATAAGCAATCTGTTACAAGAAATACAATCTAGACGCGAATGCGGCGACAACAGATAGCCGTGGGCGTCAGCCCATGGGACGCGGACGTCACATAGGGGAGTCAAGCCGCGAACGCGGCGGCACCAATCAACAATTCATTAACTCCGCTCTGTTCTGACATTCGACCGCCCGGCTTTGTCTGACCGCCTGTCGGGGGCGACCTTGGCTGCTTCGGAGTGGTGTTCGGTGGGTTCGGCCAGGGTCGCGGAGGCGGCGGGGGGCTGCGTTTCTTCCTTGGCAATCGCCGCGAATTCCTGCGACAGCTTCTTCAACCTGTCGATCTGGCTCTTGGTGAGTTTGCTGCCCATGATGCAAACGGGTGGGAACGCGGTTTCCCCATCAGCCTTTGCCGGGTATCGGACCACCCGGCTATCCCTGGCCGAGGGCGTCATGCCGGATCGTCGAGCTCGACCGCCTGAAACAGCCCTTCGGTCACCCAGCCGCGGAACCAGGAAAAGAGCTGCACCTCTCCAACCGGCTGGCGCCCCCGTCTCAAGACTCCGCTCAAGGCCTCTCCCAGCGGCACGCCGTTGACCAGAGCATGCAGCAGCCTGTAAGCGGCAGGGGACAGATCCAGCCAGCGGAGTGCGTATTGGCGCCGATAAACCACGGCCCAGTGCTTCTTGCGCCGGGTGGAGGGCCTTGGTTTGCCTTGGCGTACAGCCTCCAGATAAGCCCCCACCGGGTAGCGAAGCGCCTGCACCGAAAGGGCAGCGACGGGTTCGAGACGGGCAGTCTCCCAGCATTCGGGGGGTACCGCGGCAATGGCCTCGGGGGTGAGAACCGGCGACTCCTCGGCGTCGAACAGCCGGCTCATCAGCAGTTCAAAGCGAGCCAACTCGTAAAGGAAGTCTTTCCGCGCTATCCCTGGACTGCTCTGGATGAATTTGGGGAGATGATCTCCCAGGCGGTTCAAGGTATAGCTTTGGGAGGGATAGCGGTCGACATAGCCCCTGACCAGGTCGGAGAATCGTTTCGGACCCAGAAAATGCCGGAGCCCGGGATAGTCGGCCTCCAGGGCTTCCTGCAGGCGGGCCAGGTACATGCCGCGGTAGATGCCGATTCGGTCGAAGGAGTCGAGCGTTCGGGATGGCCGTATCAGGCTAGGAAACTCGCTCGCCGGCACCAGTTTTCGGGCTCTGGGGGAAGCCACCGCCTGGTGGTCGGAGCCCGGATGAAGGATGACCGCCTGCATCCATTTCTGGGTGTTGCCCAGATCAGGTGCCATAGGCTCTCGTGTGGTCCGTCTCGGGAAGGCCGCGGTGCCGGCGGGCCTTCAGGGCTTCGGCGTGAACCACCTCGAAGCTGGGAATGTTCTCGTCCCACTCCAGCAGGGTGGCTACGCCACCGGTTCTTTGGCAGGAACGTCGATAGAGCGACCACACTTCATCGATAACGTGATCGCTATGGGTGTCCAGAATATGGGTGCCCTTGTGGGTGTGTCCGGCCAGGTGGTATTGAACGACGCGGTCGGCCGGGACTCGGTCGATGAAGGCTTCCGGGTCCAGGCCGTGGTTGAAGCAGCTGACGTAGACGTTGTTCACGTCCAGAAGAATCCCGCAGTCGGCTTCCTGCGCCAGGGTGGAGAGAAAGTCCACTTCGCTCCAGGTGGAGGTCCCGAACTCCAGGTAGGTGGAGGGGTTCTCCAGGACCAGGGGGCGCTCCAGGATCTCGGAAACCGCCTTCACCCGTTCGATGGTGTAGCGCAGGGATTCGTCGGTGTAGGGCATCGGCAGCAGGTCATGGACGTTGATTCCACTCACGCCGGTCCAGCAGAGGTGGTCCGAGACCCAGTGGGCCCGGGTACGGTCGGCCAGGACCTTCAGTTTTTTCAGGTAGTCCAGGTTCAAGGGGTCGGTGCTTCCCACCGACATGGAAACGCCGTGGAGCACGACCGGGTAGCGTTCCGCCACCTGGTCCAGCACGTACAGCGGGCGCCCTCCCGTATCCATGTAGTTCTCCGACAGAATCTCGAACCAGTCGATGGGGGGATGGTTGGCCAGAATGTAGCTGTAGTGGACGGTGCGGAGACCGATCCCGAACCCCAGGTCGGGCAAATTCCACCGGTTCCTGCCCATAAGGGACCTTTCCTTTCAAACGGACGGACGAGACCGGTCTCGCTTCCCGGCCGGAGAGTCGCGGGTTGCACGCAACGGTCGGAAAAGCCAGGGACCGGTCAGTCCTGGAGAGTTTCAGGCTACTTTTTCTTCTCGACTCCGTGGAGGGGAACGGCGCAGCCGCCCTTGCCCTTGCAGGAATTCTTGCCGGCGCAGCCGTTGTCGCCGCTGCCGCAGCCACCCTGGCCCTTGCACGCGTTGCGGCCCTTGCAGACGTGCTTGGACTTTTTCTTGTCATCGGCCAACAACAGGGAATCCGTTTGGCTGACCGCCTTGGAACCCGCCACCATGCCGGCCACGGCGGCTCCCATGACCTGAGTGAATTTCCTTCGATCCATAGAAGATTTCTCCTTAGAGGATAGGTTCGAACGTTGCCTTCCGAGTCATCCGGCAAGCCATGCCGACCCCTCAACTGGCACTTTCGAGAGTGTCTGAATATAGCCCAACCTTCCCTAAAAATCAAAACCCCCTCTCTGCCGGCCAAGACGGTTCGGCCATGTGCTGTGCGGGTCTCGAAGGACCGGGGGAAGGACGCATGCAGCTGATTTCCAGGCTGTTGGAGACTACCGCCTTCGGCCTCCGGGCGTCCCGCGTCTGTGGTATAGTCCGTGGCGGTTGGCGGGCTTTCCGGTAGCCGAACCCCAATTGGGAGGCTGAAAATCGTGTTCGAGACCATTGCATGGAGCGACGAAGGCGTGGTCATGATCGACCAGAGAAAATTGCCGGCCGTCGAAGAGTACCCGGTGTTCAAGACCTATGAGGAAGTGGCGCAGGCGATCAAGGACATGGTCATTCGAGGTGCACCGGCAATTGGAGTTGCCGCCGCCATGGGAGTGGCGCTGGGGGCCGAGTCCATCAAGTCCCGTGACCCCAAGCGATTCGATCAGGAGTTTCAGTCCATTTGCACGACCCTGGCGGCAACCCGGCCCACCGCCGTGAATCTGTTCTGGGCCATCGAACGGATGAAAGGGGTCTACCGGCGCCACAAGTCCCGGGGGCCCGCGGCTGTGGCTGCCGCCCTCAAGACGGAGGCTCTGCGTATCCACGACGAGGATATTCGACTCAACCGCCGCATGGGAAGCCACGGGGCTGCCCTCATCCAGGACGGAAGCCGGGTTCTTACCCACTGCAATGCCGGTGCTCTGGCGACCGCCGGTTACGGTACGGCCTTGGGGGTTATTCGGGCCGCGGTGGAACAGGGGAAGAGAGTGGAGGTGCTGGCGGATGAGACTCGACCGTTTCTACAGGGAGCCCGCCTGACCGTTTGGGAGCTGCAAAAAGACGACATCCCGGTCACCCTGATCACTGACAACATGGCGGGGTATTACATGAAGCAGGGACAGGTGGACTGCGTGGTTGTAGGAGCCGATCGGATCGCGGCCAACGGGGATGTCGCCAACAAGATCGGCACCTATTCGGTTGCCGTGCTGGCCAGGGAGCACCAGATTCCCTTTTACGTGGCGGCGCCCCTGTCGACGGTGGACCTGGACGTTCCCACCGGTGACGAAATTCCCATTGAACAGCGCTCCCCGCGTGAAGTGACCCACCTGGGCGAAAGGGCCATTGCTCCCGACGGGGCCCCCGCCGGAAACCCCGCTTTTGACGTGACCCCTCACCGCTACGTGGCGGCCATCATCACCGATGCCGGCGTCGCCCGGCCTCCCTTCCTGGAGAATCTGAGAGATCTGAAGGGCCGGGCTGGGAATTTGGACTCTCACGCCGACAGCGCCCTGTCGCTTTGAGCAATTGAAACCTGTCACCGGACGCTCAGTCCAGGCCCTTCGAATTCCTTGACCCGCTGCCGCATTGTGTCGGGAATGGGTACTGTTTGTCCGCCCTTCATGTCGAAACAGGCCTGCACCGACAGGCCGTCTGCGATCAGACGCCCGGTCCGGCTTTCGGTCAGTCGGTACTCGAAGATGAAGCTGGAATTCTTGAGGGCGGAGATGCGTGCGGCCATGGTAATGGTTTCGCCCAGGAGGGCGGGGGAGCGGTAGTTGCACTCGGTCCGCACCATCACGAATCCCCAGTCATCGGCGGGAGGGAGTCCGAACAGTTGCTTCCAGTATCGGGTGCGAGCGATCTCGAAATAGGTAAGGTAGACGGCGTTGTTGACGTGGCCCAGGGCGTCCAGGTCTCGAAAGCGAATTTCCAGGTCGGTGGTGAAGCGAAAAGGGTGCATTGGTTGTCGGTTGTCAGGCTGTCTGAGCAATGATGACGGCCTGCAAAGTGGGCAATCCCATAGTCCGCTGAGCGAGATCCCGGTGGTCTCGCCCTCAGTCGAAGGGGTACTGCGTCACCTCGGCATCGGTCCGGCCCGCTGCGCTATCCACTCCCACGCTCGTGCCGGGATCCCAGGCCTCCTTGCGAATGTAAGCCAGGGCGATGGCCCGCCCCAGCCCGGGCGAGTAAGCGCTGTCCGTAACCCAGCCCACCTCCTGCCCGTTGCGAAATATTTTGTCTCCCCCCCGGGCGGGCTCCCCGGATGACAGCACGAGGCCCATGAGCTTGCGATTGACGTGACCGCGGAAGGTGGCCCGGGCTACGACTTCCTGGCCGATGTAGCAGCCCTTGCTATAGCTGATGGCCTCATCCAGGCCGGTCTCCAAGGGTATGCGGGCCTCGTCCATATCGACGCCGTACCAGGGGATTCCCGCCTCGAGACGGCGGACGTTCCAGGCCTCAAGGCCTACCGGGCGGAGGCCGGCCGGCTTTCCCGCCTGCAGGAGGAGTTTCCAGAGGTCGACCGATTGGGATTCGGGCACGACCAGGTCATAGCCTCCCGGGGCGGTTCGCCGCACGCGCGCGCAACGGGTCGTCAGACTACCGACTTGAATGGGGAGGTGTTCGAAAGGAACCTCGGGCAGGGAGGTTCCGGCACACAGCCTTGCGATGGCCTCGGCCGCCTTGGGTCCCTGCAGCGAGAGAATGGCCAGGTCGCTCGACCGGTCGATGACCTCGACCTGATCCGCAATGATGTATCTCCTCAAGAGGGCCATATCCTTCTCCACGAGATCGGCGTCGACCACCAGCATCAGCGCCTCTTCCAGGCAGAGGACTCGCATGTCGGTGAGGATCCGCCCCTGGGGAGTGAGCATGAGCGCATAGCAACCCTGTCCTGGTGACAGGTTCCGGATGTCGTTGGTGACCATTCCGTGGAGAAAACGCGATCGATCCCGGCCCCGCAATTCGACCACGCCCTGAACCGACAGATCGAGGAGACCGGCCTCATGGCCCAGGGCGGAATATTCTTCCTCCAGAGAGGTGAAGCGATTGGGGACCTCCCGGCCCCGAAATTCCACGAAGTCCGCTCCCCGGTCCCGCTGGGTTTCAAAGAGTACGGATCGCTCCGGCATGAGTCTGAACTCCTGCGGCGTTAGCCGTCCAGCCTCTTCCTCAACAGTTCATTGACCAAGCGGGGATTGGCTTGCCCCTTGGTGGCCTTCATGACTTGACCCACAAAAAAACCGAAGGTGGCTTTTTTGCCGCCCATGTACTGCTCGAGAATTCCGGGATTGCCGCCAAGGACCTTGTCAATCACGGTTGTGATCGCATCGGGATCGGTGATCTGCTTCAGGCCCTTTTCCCGGATCACCTGCCTGGCCGGCTTTTTTTCCCGGAACATGGCCTCGAAGATGTCCTTGGCCATCTTGCCCGAGACTTCCTTGCTATCGATGCATTCGATCAATTCGGCCAATTGGCTCGGGCTGATCGGAGACGATTCGATGTCGAGATTGAACTCCTTGAGGTCGCGCAACAGGTCTCCCATGATCCAATTGGAAGCGGCCTTGGGATTGCGGGATCGGGCGGCGGTTTCTTCGAAGAAATCGGCCAGGGCCCGCGTGGTGGTCAGCACCCCGGCGTCGTATGCGGGAATGGCGTACTCGGCCACGAACCGCTGCTTTTTTTCTTCGGGCAGTTCCGGCATGTCCGCGCGTATTTCACGCTGCCAATCGGCGTCTACCGCCAAAGGCGGCAAGTCGGGCTCGGGGAAATAGCGGTAGTCGTGAGCCTCTTCCTTGCTGCGCATGGGAAAGGTGCGCTGCTCGGTCGTGCTCCACAGGCGGGTCTCCTGGGTGACGGTGCCTCCCTGCTGCAAGAGGCGGGTCTGGCGGGCGATCTCATATTCGAGCGCCTTCTGAAGGAAGCGGAAGCTGTTCAGGTTTTTCAGCTCGGTCTTGGTTCCCAGAGTCTGTGAGCCGACCGGGCGAATCGACACGTTGGCGTCGCAACGGAGGCTGCCTTCCTCCATGTTGCCGTCGCAGACCTGCAGGTATTCGAGAATGACCTTGAGGCGGGTCAGGTAGTCGTGGGCCTGGGTCGGAGAGTAGATCTCGGGTTCGCTGACGATTTCGATCAGCGGGGTGCCGCTGCGGTTCAAGTCGATGTAGCTGAAGCGATCGGAATCGGCAAATCCGTCATGAATCGATTTGCCGGCATCCTCTTCCAGGTGGACCCGTTTGATTCCCACTCTTTGCGAATGACCGTTCTCCTCGAGATCGAGGTGTCCGTATTCCGCCAGGGGTTTGTCGAATTGGGAAATCTGGTAGCCCTTGGGCAGATCGGGATAGAAATAATTCTTGCGTGCAAAAATCGAAAGGGAATTGATCCGGCAATTGAACGCCAGGGCTGCCTTGACGGCCATGACGACGACCTCGCGATTCAGCACCGGCAGGGCTCCGGGAAGACCCAGGCAAACCGGGCAGGTATTGGTATTGGGGGGGGCTCCGAACCGGGTCGGGCAGGAGCAGAAAATCTTGGATCCGGTCAGCAGCTGGGCGTGAACCTCGAGGCCAATGACGGCTTCATAGGTCATGGGGCGCTAGTCTCCCTGCTTTTTGACCAGCAGGTCGGTATCGCCCGAGTCACTGTCGATGAGAGCCTTGGCCTGAGGGAGCACCTCCAGCGCCTTGGCGAATTGGGGGTCGTTCTCCAGGGAAACCTTGTGAGCCTCGGCTTGACCCACCCGAGACAGGAAGTATTCGTAGCGCATCTGGAACTTGATGAAGTCCAGGTTATCCTGAAAGTCGCTTTCCTTGTAGACCAGTTTCTGGCTGGTCAGATAAGTCCGGAATTCCTTCAGAATTTCAGGCGTTGCCTGGAAATTCCGGTCCACTGCCGGGTGGCCGGCGTTGTAGGCACGAATGAAGCTGAAGATCATTCCCCTGCTGGTGAGCAGCAACTGAAACTCATTGATCTTCTGGGCCTTGACCTGGAAATCCGGAGTAATGCCGCCTCCCCCGTAAACCTCACGGCCGCTGGCGGTCTTGTAGACTTTCCGCTTCTCGGGATCCTTGTTTCTGGCGTAGTAGTAGTCGATGTACGACTGGTTGGCGTAGTCTCGCTGGATGAGCCGTCCGCTGGGAGTGTGCCACTTGGCGGTGGTGAGGGAAACGCCCGACCCGTTGTCCAGGGGATAGACCGTCTGAACCAATCCCTTGCCGAAACTGACTTCACCCACCAGCAGGCCGCGATCGTGATCCTGAATGGCGCCGGCCACGATTTCGGATGCACTGGCGCTGCCGGTGTTGATGAGCACTACCAGCGGGAACAGAGCGCCGCCGGACCCTCTGGGGGCTTCGTAGGACTGTTTGGCGCTCGGCGTGCGTCCGTCGGTAATCAGGACCTTCTGGCCCTTCTTCAGAAATTTGTCCGCCACCTGGATGGCCGCCTGCAGGTACCCTCCGGGGTTGGATCTAAGGTCAAAGATCAGACCCTGCAGATCCGTTCCCAGCTTCTCCAGGCTCTCCTGAACTTCCCTGTTGGTGGTTTCGTTGAAGGTGCTGAGCTTGATGTAGCCGATGCCCGGGCGGAAGAAGAAGGCGAAAGGAACACTGTGGTGGGGGATCTCATCGCGCACGATGGCCATATCGAGCAATTTCGGGATTCCGGCTCGGTCTATGGAGATGTTGACCACCGTTCCCTTGGGTCCCCTCAGCCTTTCCACGACAGCCTGAATATCCAGTCCGTCGGTGGGATTGCCTTCGATCTTGGCGATGACGTCCCCGGAGCGAATACCCAGGCGGTAGGCGGGCGTTCCGGGAATGGGCGTGATGACGGTGGGCAGGGCATTCCTCATGGAAATGATGATGCCCAGCCCATAGAAATTCCCCCGCTGGTCTTCCCGGAATTGGGCGAACTGCTTGGCGTCGAAGAAGTTCGAATGGGGGTCCAGCGTCTTCAGCATGCTCCGCAGCGAGGCGTGAACGCTCTTCTCGACGTCGATTTCGTCGGCGTAGTACTTCTCCGCCAGATCGAGCACCTGGGAGTAGACGTTGACCAGGCGTTCACGTTCGCTGGACTGGGAAGTCGCTTGAACCGACCTCCCCCAAAATCCTCCGATCAGGGAGGCGATAACGATTACGGTCGCGACTGTGGTCCAGGAACGAAGTCTCTGCATGTCCACCTCTGAAGTTGGGCCAAATATAGCATCGGCCCCCGCTCGAAGTAAAGCCTCAAGCAGCAACCCTGCCTTGACTTGAACCCCTGCTCCCATTATGATTCGGTACGTTTGGAGGAGCGCATGGGACCGCTTGGCGTACCCGAACTGATCATCATATTTATCGTGGCTCTGCTGGTTTTCGGGCCGCGCAAGTTGCCTGAACTGGGGAAATCTCTCGGCAAGGGTCTCTCCGAGTTCCGGCGCGCCTCCAACGAGCTTAGAAATACCCTGGAGGAAGAAGTTCGCGCGGCTGAGTATGAGCCTCCTCCTCCCCCACCCAAGCTGGACAAGCCGGCTGAAGCCGCGCCTGCCGACCCTCAACCGGCCGTCGACACCGGGGATGAACCGGCGACACCCACCTCTTCCGAGGCGGAGGCCGGTGATCCCGTGGCTGAAGCAGTCTCCGTCGAGGAGAGAGCTGAAGCACCCTCCCAACATTCCGAAGCCGACACCAGCCAGGAGCCGGAGGCTGGCCCGGCCTCCTCGCCCGGCTTGAGCTCGGAGCCCAAGCCTGAACCCAAGCCGGATGGACACTGACCCAAGGGACGATAACGAGCTTGCGGCGTCCGGCAAGATGTCCTTCTTGGATCATCTGGACGAGTTGCGCCGGCGCATCATCGTGGCCATCGCCGCGGTGGGCATCAGTTTCGTTGCCTGCTGGATCTTTCACGAGAGAATCTTCGAATTTTTGTCGGTTCCGATCACCCAGCACCTGGGAGACCGCAAGCTGACCTACCTGAGCCCCACCGAGCCCTTCATGATCTACATGAAGGTTGCCTTCTACGCCGGAATGTTTGTGGCCTCCCCGGTGGTTCTGTGGCAGGTCTGGCTGTTCATTGCCCCCGGCCTCTATGCCCGGGAGAAGCGGTACGCCATTCCCTTCCTGCTTTCGTCCAGCGTTCTCTTCATCCTGGGAGGGGTCTTTGCCTACGCGATCGGCCTGCCCATGGCCTTGAACTTTCTCACCAATTTCGGCCGCAACTTGCAGGAGATAGTGACCGCCACCTACTACTTCGACTTTGCTCTGCTGGTGATCCTGGGATGCGCCATCATTTTCGAGATACCGATCATCATTTTCGTCCTCTCCGTCATGGGCATCACCAATGCCCGATTCCTTTGGAAAAACCTCCGATACGCCGTCCTCATAA
>JAPPFQ010000178.1 GCA_028875135.1 Acidobacteriota bacterium | reverse complement strand
GGGGGGGGGGGGTTTTTTTTTTGGGGGGGGGGGTGGGGTTGTGGGGGGGGGGGGCCCCCCCCCCGCTCCCGGGTGGGCTTAATCCCGTGACGTCGTCGCAGCCAAGGAGGTCCATCGGTCTTTGTGTTTGTTCGTGGTTCGCTACAGGCTCCCGCGGTCGTGGCCGGCCAAAATATTTGCTCGGCGTGCACCAAACTGAACTAGACTGGTCCCGAGGAGGTTCACACCGGATGCCAACGACAACCCTGGAGCGTTCCCGGTCGGAGCTGTGGCAGAGCCAGGGATACCTGACCGGCCTGGAGGTCTTCCCGGAATCCGAGATCGAGGACTACCGGTCGCGGTTCGACGCCCTGGAAGCAGAGCAGGGACAGGGCAAAGCCGAAATCGGGCTCAACAATCTGCACTTCACCCACGAGTTCGTCTGGAGGCTCAGCACCCATCCTCCGGTCCTGGATGCTATCCGCTCGGTCCTCGGCCCCGATGTCCTTCTCCTGGGCAACCATTTTTTCTGCAAGTATCCCTCCTCGTCCCGAGGCGACAAGTTCGTGGCCTGGCACCAGGACGTGACCTACTGGGGACTGGAACCGCCCCAAGCGGTCACCGCCTGGCTGGCCATCGACGACGTGGATGTCGACAACGGCTGCATGCGAGTCATCCCGGGGTCTCACCGCCACGGCATTCTGACCCACGGAACCTCGGCGACGGCCGGCAATCTGCTCAGCATCAACCAGGAAATCCCCGAGAAGAGCTTCGACTCGAGCCAAACGGTGGACCTTGTGCTGAAGGCCGGCCAGATGTCGGTCCACGACGGCATGCTCATCCACGGAAGCAACCCCAACCGCTCCAAACGGCGGCGCTGCGGTCTGGCGATCCGATTCATCTCTCCGCGGGTGAGGCAGGTTCGAGCCAACTCTCTGGGAAGACACTACCGGCCGGTCCTGGTCTGCGGGCGGGACGAGTTCGGTCACTTCCCCAGGACTCCCGTACCCTTCAGGCAGGCCGAGGGGAATTGAGCTGAAGAACTGATGACACCCGGCAGCCAAAATGCCAAACAGGCAGTCGATTCCGGCGACTCGGTGGTGGTCCTATTCAAGGGCGGACGACTCCCCGCGTGGCATGCTCTCTCCCAAAGGGAACAGGACGCCTTCTCACAGGAACATGTCGACCTGATGCTGTCGGTGTCGCGTCGATACGGGCTGATGCACCTGGAGGGGTTCCGACTGCTGGGTCCCCAAGACAACTGGCAGCGCTTCTGGGTGATCGAGTTCCCCACCCTGGCGGGAGCCGAAGCCTGGATTCAGGCCGAAATGGCCCCGCCCTACGGGCGCTACGGCTACTACGAGTACCATCTCGCGCGGCGGGCTTCCCGGGAAGGCTTGATTGTCCGGGCCTCCCGACTCCCGGCGCCGAAATCGCCTGTCGCGGCCGAAAACCCCCGTCACATCCCAACCTTGAAGATAGACTCCAGCAGCTTGGTCGTTCTTACCTACCGCCGCTGGCTGCCGGGGGCCGCCGAGCTGTCGGCCCAGGAGCCCGGACAGGTTGAGCACACCCGCCGGCTGAAGGCCATCGCCAAACGCCACCGCTTGATACGGCTGGAGCTGTTCCGGCTCATGGCTCCCCAGGCGGACTGGCATGAGGTGGGACTGATCGAGCTGCCCTCTCTTGCCGGAGCCGAGGCCTGGATGGAAGTAGAGACCGCATTCCCCAACAGCAGATTCACGCTTGTGACCCAGCACCTGGCCCGCAAGTGGGCTCCCGCCTACTTCGCCCGGTGGGTATGCGCCGGCGCGTCCGATTAGGTAAGGGTTAACTCACCCGTTCCCAGCGGCTGGGGTCGATGCCGGGGGCGACCAGGGGCATGTTGGGAGGCTTGTTGCCCCCGCCATAGTTCCAGATCCGGGTGTTGCGGTCGCCCATCACTTCCCGGACGGCCGGCGAGACCTTGGCCAGCTCTTCGGGATCCCAGGGGTCGATCTCGCTCCCGGGGCCGGCCCAGGCGGGGCGGTAGGCGATGGCCAGCATCTCCCGGGCGTAGGCGCCCACGTTGGGAAAGTTCCCGTGGAAAACGTTCTGGTTGATCAGGGCGGCCGAGCCCGCCTTGCAGGTGACCATCACCTGCTCGGGATGATCTTCGTAGCGGAGGTAGGGGTTGCCGTCGTTGTGGAAGCTCAGATGGGATCGGGGAATCACCTTGAAGGGAGAGACTTCCGGCGTCAGGTCTTCCAGGTAGTAGAGGACCCGAACCAGGCGGGGACAACTCAGGTTGTACCCGAAAATCCTGGAGCCCCAGGGCTGACCGTCGCTGTGCAGGCTGATCCCGGGATGGCCCGGCTCGGAACGGTCGTAACCGTAGCTCATCATGATGATCCGGTCCCCGAAAAGCTCCTTCAGAAAGGCGATGGTGGGCGGATGAGCGATCAACTCGGTAATGGGACCGCCCCAGAACTGCACGCTGGACCGGCCGCGCTGGTGAATGCTGTAGTCCCGGGGTATGGTCTCCATCCTGGCGGTCTCGGCCCTCAAGCGCTCCAGGTGTTCGCCGTCCAGCAGGTCGGGCAGGACCACGTAACCTTCCACCTCCAGATGCCGGATGCGCTGCCCCAGCGTCAGGGCCGACCAGTCGGTATCCACAACCTTGTATTTTCGCGTTGCCATGGGTATCCCCCGGATGGATCGACGTCAGCTCACCCGGCCCGAATTCCCGACCGGATGGTGGACTCATGCTAGCGAAGGCAACCCGCCATGGTCAAGCGGCGCCGGGCCGGCGAAACGGGGACTGGTCGCGGACAGCGCGGGCTCGACAGGCGCCCCGACTTGGGAGATAATCCCGGGCAGATCCACAGGGGCGTGTGCCTGGACCTGCAGAAAGGCCGTCCGATCATGACCACCCTGAATTTCCGAGCCCGGGTTCCGGTTTTCGACGCCAACATCGGCGTTGGACATCTCCGCAATCGGGCCTCGCCGTTCGAGAGCCCCGAACAGCTCCTGGGGGAAATGGACCGGCACGGGGTGGCGCGGGCGCTGATCTACCACCTCGAGGGCGAGGCGATGAGCGCTCTGGAAGGCAACGAGCGGTTGCTGTCCTGGGTGGATGGGCAATCGGCGCTGCATCCCCAATGGGTGGCCGACCCCACCCCCGAGAGCCTGGCCCAGTTGCAGCAGTTGCATCCTCCCGGCCAACTCACCAGTGTCCGCCTCCACAACACCCGGGATTGTGGCCTTCCCTTTGTGGACTGGATCTACGGGGAGCTGCTGGAATGGCTGGCTGCCGAGCGCATCCCCCTGTGGCTTTCCCTGGCCGATACGCCGGCGGTGGAGGCGAGGGAGACGCTGCGCCGGTTCCCCGACCTGGTCACGGTTTTGCTGGGAGCCCACTACATCCATTCCCTGATCGTCGTTCCGCTTCTGCGGCAGTTGCCCCGGGCCCACCTGGAACTGAGCCGCTACGAGGGACTGGGAAAGATTCCGCCGCTGATTGGGGAATTCGGAATCCGGCGCCTGGTCTACGGTTCCTTCTACCCTCGCTACGCCATGGGGCCGATGCTGTTCTCGCTACATCACCTGGGCCTGGAGACGAGCGACCTGGAACTGCTCTGTTCCGGAAATCTCGAACGTATCTTGAAGGAAGGGGAGGATCGATGATTGCCGGAACCAGGGTGATCGATTTTCACGGGCATGTCGGCCGCTGGGATGGTACGGGCATGAGGGACGATCCCGACGAAATGCTTCGAGCCATGGACGCTGTCGGCATCGACCAGAGCTGCCTGTTCAACATCTTTCATCCCGACGGCCGCACCGGCAACGACCTGACCGCGCGCTTCGTGAAGCGCCATCCCGATCGCTTCATCGGCTTCGCTTACGTGTCCCCTCTGATGCCGGACACCATGGAGCCCGAGCTGGAGCGGGCCGTCGACCACCTCGGGATGCGGGCCATCAAGATCTATCCCTCCTACACACCCTTCCCTCTGGACCACCCCGCCTGGGATCCGGTCTACGACTTCGCCCACCGGCGAGGCCTCGTGATCATCACCCACACCGGCATCGAACCCACCACCGCGCCCCGATTCCTCTCCCAGGTCGCGCCAAGATTCCCCGGGGCGCGCTTCGTGGCCGGTCACGCCGGAAACGTCGAGCCTTTTCGCGCTCAGGCCATCCGGGCGGCCCTGACCTGTCCCAACGTCTTCCTGGAAACCTGCTCTTCCTTCCGCAGTCCGGGAGTGGTGGAGGAACTGGTGCAAAAGGCCGGGGCGGAGCGGGTGCTGTACGGTTCCGATACCCCCCTGATGGATCCGCGATGCCAGATCGGCAAGATTCTTACGGCAGACATCGGCGACCAGGCCAAGCGACTGATCCTGGGAGAGAACGCCTGCCGGCTGCTCGGGATCTGAGATTCAAGGGGGAGGGCCGCTCTCTGACCGCCGGATAGGATAAACGGTCGGGATTGACAAGAAAAAACCCGAAGCGTATAGTGGCCGGTGACTCTGGTGAGGCGAGTGTCTGTTCGGTCTTGAAGCAGCCGCCGCGGTTTGAGGCGGCTTTTTTTTGTCCCGGCACTCGGAGATCCGGGGTATCGACCATCAGGAGAAGGAGTGAGTGAAGGGCTATGTCAGAACGAATTCAGGGAACAGTCAAGTGGTTCAACTCAAGCAAAGGCTACGGTTTCATTTCCCATGACGGCGGCGAGGATGTCTTTGTGCATTACTCGGCCGTGCAGGCGGACGGTTACCGGTCGCTGGACGAGGGACAGCGGGTGGAATTCACCATCGAACGCGGTCCCAAGGGGCTGAAGGCCAGCAACGTTACAGCCGTGCAGTAAACGCTAGGCAATAATATCCTGGACGATGCGGGCGGGAAACTCGTCCGTCAGTCTTTCGCTACGGCCCTCGCGCTCGAAGATCAACTGCCGGTGGTTCATGCCCAGCAGGTGAAGGATGGTGGCGTGCAAGTCGTGCACGCTGACGGGCTTGTCTGCGGCCTTGTAGCCGATGTCGTCGGTGGCGCCGTAGACGGTGCCTCCCTTGACGCCGCCGCCGGCCAGCCAGACGCTGAATCCCGAGGGGCCGTGATCGCGGCCCACCTCCCCGCTGGCGGGCTGCTGGGCGATGGGAAGCCTGCCGAATTCTCCTCCCCAGACCACCAGGGTGCGATCCAGCAATCCCCGCAGCTTCAGATCCTTTAGCAGGGCCGCGGCCGGTCTGTCGGTCTTGCCGCAGGCATAACCCAGGTTCTTGACCAGGGCGCTGTGGTTGTCCCAGATCTGGCCTTCAATGTAGATCTGAACCAGGCGGACCCCCCGCTCCACCAGTCTTCGAGCCATCAGGCAGCGCTTGCCGTAGGATGCGGTCAACTCATCGTTGAGGCCGTACATCTCCTTGGTGGCCTCGGATTCCCCGGACACATCCAGAGCATCCGAAGCGGCCAATTGCATGCGGGCCGCCAACTCGTAACCGGCGATGCGGGCTTCCAGCTCGGCTTCGTCCGGGTGCCGGCTCAAGTGGTTTCGATCCAGGTGCCTGAGCAGCGAGCGGGACAGCTTCACCACCGGATTGGGCCATTCCTCCCTGGGATGCAGGTTGAGTAGCGGCGAACCCTCGGACCGCACCCGCGTTCCCTGGTAGACGGCCGGCAAAAACCCTGCCTGCCAGTTCTGGATGTCGTTGATGGGCAGCCCCTTGGGATCGTCCAGCACCACGTAGGCGGGCAGGTTCCGGTTCTCGGTGCCCAGGCCGTAGACCACCCAGGCGCCCAGCGAAGGCCGACCCGGAAACATGCGCCCCGAGTGCATGACAAACAGCGAGGATTCGTGGGCGATGTGGGGCGTGAACATGGAGCGAATCACGGTGATATCGTCCACCTGCTCCGCCAGGTGAGGCATCACCTCCGACACCTCGATGCCCGATTCACCCCGCTTGGAAAACTTGAACGGGGACGGCATGAGACCGCCGGCTTCCCGCACCGCTCGAATTTCACTGGCCAGGTCACGGCTGGGAGGCTGACCGGCGAATTTCTCCAGGGCGGGTTTGGGGTCCAGCAGATCCACCTGGCTGGGCCCGCCGTTCATGAACAACTGAATGACCGAGGTGGCCCTTGGCTCGAAATGGGGTTGCTGCCTCTGCAGATCGTAGACCTGCCTCGAACTGGCGGCCAGGAGGGCATCGGGTCCCAGCAGGTCCGCCCCCAGCAGGGTGGCCAGGGCGGCTCCCTGAAGGCCGTCTCCCACCTGGGAAAAGAAGGTCCGCCGGTCGATAGGCGCGGGGCAACTCCCGGGGACCGCTTGCCGTTGCTTGGATTTCATCGGACTTGTTCCTCGATTGCAGTTCGTGTCCTGTCTCCCTAGTTCACATAGAGAAATTCAGCGGAGTTGAGGAAGGTGTGACACAAGGATGCCAGCGCCAGCCACTCGGCCTGGCTGGCTACCGGTTCCGCCGGGACCTCCACTTCCAGGTGACGCTTCCATTCCCGCGTCAACTGGCGGAGGACCTCCTGGGCCTTGGCGGACTCCTCGGCAGTGGGCGGTCGAGTCAGCGCCAGCAGGTAGACCCGCTCGATCTGCCTGGAAGGATCCTCCCCCACGGCATCGATCACCCGGCCGGCCATGTGCCGCGCGCTGAGACGCACCAGCTCGCTGTTCTCCAGTTGCAAGGCCTGGGATGAAACCGTGGAATGCGGCCGCTTGAGGCAGTTGGGCACCAACAGCGGGGCATCGAAGGACTCCAGCAGGCTGAGGGGCTGGGAACGCCTCTGCCTCACGTAGATGCTCCTCCGGTAACCGTCGGGACTCTCCTTGGCGATCACCTCTCCGTCGGGCTTGATCTCCAACTCGTCAGCGGGACCGTAGCGGGTCGGGTCCAGCCGTCCCGAGACCTTGAGAATGGAATCCCTGAGGGCGTCCGCATCCAACCGCCTCAGGGGGAAACGGGACACCAGACGATTGTCGGGATCGCGCTCCAGGGAGAGACCTCCGGCGCTGGAAGTCTGCCGGTAGGCCGTGGAGGTCATGATCAGGCGGTGCAGGGACTTGAGGCTCCAACCGCCGTCCACGAATTCGCGGGCCAGCCAATCCAGCAGCCCGGGATGGGATGGCCGCGCACCGGTGCTTCCGAAGTTTCCGGGCGTGCTCACCAGCCCCACGCCGAAGTGGTGCTGCCAGATGCGGTTCACCATGACGCGGGCCGTCAGGGGATGGTCGGGTTGAGTCAACCACTTGGCCAGGGCCAAACGCCGTCCGGTGGTTTCGGTGCTCCATTCGGGCTTTTCCACCCGGTAGGGCATCAGCTCACCGTTGAGTACCGCCGGCACTCCCGGCAGCACCTGATCCCCGGGATTGGTGTATTCGCCCCGTCCCAGAATCCGGGTGGGCGTGGGACGACCCCCCATGTCGAAAAGCGCCCGGATCCTGGGTTTGTCCTTCAGCTTCTTTTTCTCGTCCTTGATCTGCTGCTCGATCTCCTTGGAGGCCTCGGCAAAGTCCGTGAACTTCTGAAGGATTTCGGCCCGGGTTACCTCAAGGGTCTCGGCAAACTTGCCCAACAGGTACTCCTGAACCGGGGTTCGTTCCTCGGGCGTCGCCTGCGAGGCCTCCTTCAAATCCTGCCGCAGGGACTCGGGCAGTACCGCCATCTTTTCCTCGAGGAGCTGCTTGCGGAGGGGACGGGCTTTCTCCTCCAGTTGCCGTTCCAGCTCCGCGATCTTGCGCTTGAAGGGAGCGTTGTACTCCTCCACTTCCCGCAGCTCGCCGTCCGACGGCAGCGGCAACAAGCGGGTGTTGGTCTCGTTGCAGTTGGCTCCCACCCCGATGCAGCCCATGCTGGGCGACAGCCAGTCGTAGGGATCGTAGGCCGTCCTCAGGATGGCGCTCAACTGGTAGTAGTCCCGTTGAGACAGCGGATCGAACTTGTGGTCGTGGCAGCGGGCGCAAGCCAGCGTCAGCCCCATGGTGGAGGAGCTGAGGATCTCGATCTGGGTGGCCACCACGTCCAGGCGTTCCGGCAGGTTGTTCTGCTCGGTGCTGTAGGTCGAGTCCGGTCCCATTCGCAGAAATCCGGTGGCCACCAGCAGGTCCAACTGATCGGGGCTGTAGCTCTCCACGGCCTTGTAGTCGAAGAGCTCGTCGCCGGCGATCTGCTCGATCAGAAACCGGTCGTAGGGCTTGTCCGCATTCAGCGACCGTATGACGTAGTCGCGGTAACGGAAGGCGTGGGGGCGGATTTCGTCGGAGGAAACCCCTCCTTCGGAATCGGCATAGCCCACGGCGTCCAGCCAGTAGCGGGCCCAGCGCTCGCCGTAGTGGGGAGATTCCAGCAGGCGGTCCACCAGCCGTTCGTAAGCCCGAGGGTCGGAGTCGGCCAGGTAGGATCGAATCTCCTCGGGGGATGGAGGAAGGCCCGCCAGGTCGAGGTAGGCCCGCCGCATCAAGGCCAGGCGGTCGGCCGGCGGGGAAAAGCCCAGGCCCTCTGTCCCCAATCGAGCCAGCAGAAAGGCGTCCACCGGGTTTCTGATGCGATCCTTCCCCCTCACTCCGGGTTCGACCGGCCGGCGGGGCGGTTGAAAGGACCAGAACTGACGGTCCATGGAAGCTGCCGTTGAATCCCTGCCCGGGCCGGCCTCCGGAGGCTTTTCGGGATCGGGCGGGGCGCCCGCGGCAATCCAGGCCTGCACCTTGTCGAACTCGTCCGAGGTCAGGCCGCGCACCGAGAACTGCTCCTGCAGTTGGGGCGGCGGCATCTCCTGCGCGCGGATGCGCTTGACCAGAAGGCTTTCCTCCGGCCTGCCGGGAACGATGGCGGGGCCCGACTTCCCTCCTTTCAACAGGCCTTCCCGAGTCCTCAGGTCCAGGCCGGCTTCCTGGCGCCTGCGCCCATGGCAAGGCAGGCACTTGGCTCCCAGAACGGCAGCCATCACTTCCCGCTCACGCACGGGCGGCGCGGCCGCGGGAACGGGGGTGTCGGCGGTTTTCCCGGGCATCCCGGCTTCAATCCAGCGCCGAACCAGGTCGATGGCAGCTGCCTCCAGCGGTGGCCCTCCCATGGGCATGCCGCCGGAGTTGATCAGCACCAGCAGGCGGCTCTCCAGAGGGTTGTGGGCCACCACCACCGCACCCGAGTCTCCGCCGGCCAGAACGCTTTCCAGGGTCTCCAGCGACAATCCCCCTTGACGCGCCTGGTCGCTGTGACACTGCAGGCAGTGCTGCTGGAAGATGGGAAGGACGTCGGTTTCGAAGCCGGGAGATTGGGCACCCCGTACGGGCAGATACAGGAGCACGATCCCGATCCATGCCAGGAAGAGCCGGCCGCCCCCCAGCCCGTAAAAACTCCCCTGGAAATTCAGGACTCTATGCTCCCTTCCCATGCCCCTTCACCCTTCCTCTATCCCTCGACAACCGGTAGCGGGATTATAACACCGCTCTTCGGTGTCGATTGACTCACGAGTTGGACGGTGTCTCAGTGAAGTGCCTCCAACTCAAGGGCCGGTGTCATCCGATGACGTTCTCAGCTTGACAAGAGTGGACTTCTTGTCAAATGCCCTTCCCCAGAAATATCCACCCACAGTCCCGGCAGCAGTAAAGCCAAGAATCATGGAGCCGTAGGTCCTATTGAAACTTTCGCCGGCAAACTCGGTGGCACTTGCCAGCAGTCCCAACCCGAAACCCGCAGCTCCCAGAATAATTGACGCTTTGGTTCTGGCGTTCCCCTCGTAGCGAGTCACCTGAATACGGGAAAAGTCCCGGATGAGAAGGGATTTCTCGCCCTTGGGAAAAGAGCCAAGCGGAACTGTCTTCCTTATGTTCAGCACGAGCCACTCATCTCGCAAATCC
>JAPPFQ010000335.1 GCA_028875135.1 Acidobacteriota bacterium | reverse complement strand
TTCTGGGCTATGGTGGGGGTTATACGGGGGGGGGCGTGGTGGGGGGCTATGGCGGGGGGGGGGGGGGGGTCGGTGAGGTCGTCGGCTGGTACGACAGCCTCTTCGTCTCCACGGCTCCGGGACCCGGTCAGCGGGGCGAACGCAGCAGCCCCAACCCGGTCCTGCCCAGCAAGGGCCAGGTGGCCAACGCCGCCGACAACCTGATCATCATGCCCTGGAACGACCTGGAGCTGCTGGAGGACCTGTTTTCCCAGCGCGGCAGCGAGATCGCCGCCATCCTGACCGAGCCGGTGATGTGCAACTCGGGAAGCCTCATGCCTCGTCCCGGCTTCCTGGAGGGGTTGCGCAGCCTCTGCGACCGCTATGAGTCCGTCCTGATCTTCGACGAAGTGATTACCGGCTTCCGCCTGGCCCTGGGAGGGGCCCAGGAGATCTTCGGCGTCACCCCCGACCTGGCCACCTACGCCAAGGGCATTGCCAGCGGCTTCACCTTGAGCGCCGTGGTGGGCAAGGCCGAGTTCATGGACCTGATCTCCAGCGGCCAGGTGGTGCACGCCGGCACCTACAACAGCAATCCGGTGGTCATCGCCGCCGGCCTGGCCACCCTTCAGACCCTCACCGGAGACCGGGAAGCCGTCTACACGCACCTCAACCGCCTGGGCGGCCGCTTGCGCCAAGGGCTGGCGGAGCGGCTGCGAATCGCTGAAGTCCCTGCCCTGGTGGGCGGCCTGGGACCGGTGGTGCAGGTCAGCCTCACCGACCGGGAGGCCCTCCACGACTACCGCGAATGGGCCACCCGGGACGACCGCACCTACCAGCAACTGGTCACCGACCTGGTCTACAAGGGAATCCGCACCACCGGCCGGGGCACCTGGTACGTCTCCACCGCCCACACCGACGCCGACGTGGACCAGACCCTGGCCGCTTTCGCAATGGTCCTGCCCGAGCCCAGCGCTGGATCGGCCCATTGATTCCCCACCCGGGGAACTATTCCAATAGACAAGCACGTTTCCACTCGCAGTATTGTGAGTTTGGGGGGAGCTGCGAAGCTGCGGTTGCCGTGGGTTACCCGGCAAAACGCCACCTACGGGCCATCCTTATAGAGCTGCGAAGCAGCGGCTCAGGGTAGCCCCGGGTGTCAACCCGGGGTCGTTTCGGTTCCGCGCCAACCCAGCCGCGAATGCGGCGAATAGAAAGCACCCGTTCCCGAACGCAATGCCTCCAAAAAAGGTAGGGGGCGCCGCGATTGCCCCCCTCCGGCTCGGCTGCGGGCTCCACTCCCGCAACGCCGCGTTGGCCCCCTTCGGCTCGGCTGCGGGCTGCGGCTTGGTCAAAGGGACGCCGCGCTTGCCTCGCCGACTCCCCCTCAAGCGGGGAGTGATACTCCAGCGATTTATGCAGGCCTCAGGGATCACTCCGCCCTTGAGGGGGGCAGAAGCCGAGCCGCAGGCGAAGGCTGATGCGGTGGGGGGCATACGCGACGCCGCGAAGCAGCGCCAACAAACGAAGGCTTATGGGGTGGGGGGTGGACACCAAGCAGGCAATTTATTCCCATCCCAGTTCAGAATCGTCCCTCCAGCCTCAGGAATTCGGCTGGGCGGTCCGTCCTGCCCTCCAGGGCCAGGTCGGCCAGGACCTCTCCCATCACGGGCGCGAACTTGAACCCGTGGCCGGAAAAGCCGGCCCCGAACAGCACCTGCTCGTATCGAGGATGGCGGTCGAGGATGAAGTGGCCGTCGGGGGTCATGGTGTAGAGGCAGGTCTTGGCAGCCAGCATCTGGTCCAGCGGGGGACGGCGGGGGTCCAGCAGGCCAGGGACAAACCGGGTGATATCCCGCACCAGGGGGGTCAGATCGGCTTCGGATGGCGGAGGAACCTGGACGGGAAATTCCGGCAGGGGGTCGCCCTTCTCGTGATAGGCGATCTTGACGCCGGCGCCGGCGATCTCGGGAAAACCATAGAAGCCGCCGGGAGCAAAGACGAAGATGGGGGCCGCTCCGGGCTGAAACCATTCCGGCCGGCGGGGTCTGAACCAGGTCAGCACCTGCCGCCGGGCCACCAGCGGCAGCTTCAAGGCCTTCAGGATGGCCCCGCTCCAGGCCCCGGCGGCAACCACCAGCCGCTTGGCCCGGACCTGTTCCGCGCGGGTGCTTACCTGGACCTCCCGGCCCTCGACCGACCATCCCTGGACTTCCTGGTCGAGCCGCAGCTCAGCCCCCAGGCTGCGGGCGCCCTGTAGAGCGCAGCCCAGGGCGGCCGCCACGTCGATCAGGCCGGCCCGGCCGTCCAGCAGTCCCGTAAAGTTTCCCGGGGGATTCAAGGCGGGAAAGCGCCGCCGGACCTCATCCGCCGACAGGGTCTGAACCGGCAGCCCGTACACGCCGGCGCTCTGCCGGATTCCCTCGATCAGCGGGCTGTCGGCGCCGCCCAGGCTGAGCACCCCTGTCCAGGTCAACAACTCGGGATGGCCTGCCGCGGCCAGGCGCTCCCAGTGCTCCAGGGCCCGCTTCATCAACGGCACGTAGTCGGGATGTTCGGTGTAGATGGTGCGAAAGGCCCGGGTCTCGCCTCCGTGGCTCCCTTTCTCATGGGGTGGCGAGAACCGGTCGAAGCCAATCACCGAGGCTCCCCGGCGGGCCAGCTCCAGGGCGGTGAAGCTTCCCATCGCCCCCAGACCGATAACGGCCACGTCGTAACCTGGCATGCTTGCTGCCTTGTCGGCTCCCGGATTTCTCTCTGCTAGCTGAAGGCCACCCTCTGGCCCAAACCCTTGGCCAGCGCCTGTTCGTAGATGCTGGCGGCCACGGTGGTGTCCTGAACGCCCAGGCCGATCCCGTCGAAGAGAGTGATCTCGTCCCCGCTGCGGCGGCCCTCCACCTGGCCCAGGATGACCTGCCCCAGGCTGCCGGCGTAGCAGTCCTTTCCCAGGATGCCCTGCTCCACCGCCTGGCTGGCCTCGCCCCGCTGCAGGCAGTGCTCCACCTTGTCGGCAAAGAGCCGGCAGCGCGGCAGCAGCTCCGGCTCGCACTCGATCTTGGCGTGCAGGTCGGCCCCCATGCAGGAGAGGTGGGTTCCCTCCCTTACCCACTCGCTCCGCACGATGGGCTCGGTGCTGTTGGTGGCGGTGCAGATCACGTCGGCCTCCCGGCAGGCTCGTTCGGCACCGGTCACCTCTATGGAGGCCGGCGTCTCCCCGGCCAGGTCCGCCGCCAGCCGCTCGGTCTGCTCTTGCCGGATATCGAAGAGCAGGATGCTCCCGAAGGGCCGCACTCGGCTCAGGGCACGCACGCACTGGCGCCCCAGTTGGCCGGAGCCGATGACCGCCAGCACGGCGGCGTCCCGGCGGGCCAAATGGCTGGCGGCCACGGCCGCCGCCGCCGCCGTGCGGTACATGGTCGCCAGCACCGATTCCACGATCAGCAACAGCTCGCCGGTGTCCGGATCGTAGAGGTTCATGGTGCTGAAGATGGTGGGCAGCCCCCGCTCGACGTTGCCCTTGCGCTCCTGACCCATCTTCATGGAGAACTTGTGGGTGGCCTTGGTGTAGCCGGTCAGGCAGGCGGCAATGCCTCCGGGCAGATCCACGATGCACTTGGGGGGAAGCAGGTCCTCTCCCTTTTCGAACCGGGCCAGGCACTCTTCGATGGCCGGCACGATCTCCTGCAGGTCGATCTGCGCCGCCACTTCCCCGCGGGTCAGAACGATTGTTTCTCTAGCCATGGAATCATCCTTTCAAAGGCAGCCTCGATCCGCTCCAGCGAGGTGGCATAGCTCAACCGCAGTCCGTTGCGGCAGGATTCCCCGAAGGTGTCCCCCGGGATGGCGCAGACCCCGATCTCCTGCAGCATCCTGAGCGTGAACCCGGACCCGTCCTCCCCGGCGGGCAGCGAGGGCATGATGTAGAAGGCGCCCTGGGGCCGGTAGCCCTGCAGGTGGCGGCACTGCTCCAGCAGCTCCACGATGCGGTCCCGGCGCTTGCGGTACTCGCCGACCATGCGATCGACGCAGCTCTGATCGCCCTGCAGGGCCGCCACCGAGGCCCACTGTCCCGGCGTGTTCCCCACCGTGGTGGTGTAGGTGTGGTAGCGCCTCAAGGTCCGGAGGTTCCTACGGCTGGAGATCAGCCAGCCCACCCGCATGCCCGGCATGCTGTAGGTCTTGGAAACACTGCTGGCCACGATCAGGTGGTCCAGGTCCACGTCGCAGTTGAGAACACTGGAAGACTCCATCTCGTCCAGGACCAGGCGGTCGTAGACCTCGTCGCTGATCACGGTGATCCCCCGCCGGGCGGCGGCCTGACAGATGGCCTCCAGGGTCGAGGGTGGATAGACGGTGCCGGTGGGATTGCCGGGGGAGTTGAGGATGACGGCGCAGGTCCGGGGACCCATGGCGTCGATCACTTCCTGGGGATCCACCTGGTAGCCCTGCCCGGCGGTGGTGACGATGCGCCGCACGCTGCCGCCGGCCAGCCCCACCAGCGGCTGGAAGAGCACGAAGCTGGGCTCGATGACGATCACCTCCCGCCCGGGCGCGGCCAGGCTGGTCACTGCCAGAAAGATGGCCTCCCCGGCTCCGGTGGTTTCCAGCAGGTTCTCCTCCACCAGCTTCCGGCCGCTGACTCTTCCATAGATTTTCGCCAAGGCCGACAGCAGCTCCGGCAGGCCGGCATCCAGGGTGTAGTGGGTCTTGTCCTGGCGCAGGGCCTCCACGTGGGCCTCGACGATGTGGGGGGGCGTGGGGAAGTCGGGCTGCCCGATGGAGAGGTGGATGACGTCCTCCATGGTGGCCGCCAGGTTGAACATCCGGCGAATTCCCGAAACCGGCAGCGCCGACAGCGCGGGATTCCACTGAAGGGATGGAGTCATGGATGGAATGAAGAGTACCGGGTGTCGTGTGGGCTGGCGGGGCGACTATTGCGGCTCTCCCTGTGGCTGGGTGTTTGCCCCCCTCCGAATCAGCCCGCCCCAGAATGCCCCAAGCCGTCCCTCAAGTCGAGGATTTTTGGGCAGGGAGGAGCCTGAGACCGCACTTCCCGGCAGCGGCGGACGGGGCCGGCTCTCAATTCGGGAAGAGGCGCCAGCACTCTGCTTCGGCCCAGCCCATGCCGTTGCCGCCGACAGGGTGGCCGGGTGCCCCATCCCAGGGAAACTGAGCGGTACGCTACGGCAGAGCATGCGGGCGAGACGCCCGCGCTCCCGGGTGGGCCTCCTCCCATCGCTCTTGCTCCTTGAAGGGACACGCTGTCAAAGGGCATCGAAAATGGCAGGGTTTTGGGCACCGAAAGTGGCGGGGTCTGGCCGCAGCCGTGCCCATGCGGCAGACCTGTCCCGCTTGGTGGCCCTTCGTCGTCCTTCGTGCCCCTTCGTGGATCGCTCCTGCTCCTCGAGGGGGCACGCGCCGGCTTGCCGGGCGGCGGCAGTCATTCCGGGTCCGGAAGGCCCACCGGGATGCGCTCCATGACCAGGTCGTCGATTCGGACCGTCTTGGACATCACGCCAAGCTGGGTAGTCTCGATGCGCACCAGTTCGGCTCCCTGAAGCCAGGTCTCAGGCAGTGGCGGACTACCCTCGGGGAGACGGAAACGCAGCTCGGAGGTGAGGAAATGCAGACTTGGGGGAATCCAGGCCGGGTAAAGGCCCGGAAGCATCGCCAAGCCATCCTGGTTCGAAACGGAAGTGCCGTCGCCGCCCCCCAGCCACACCTCCCGGGTGGAAGGGTTTCTCAGGACATGGGTTGTCATCGCCCAGCCGTCCGCGGCCACGCGACTCACCGTTTCCTTCAGTTCGACCGTCAGGCCGCGACCCGTTCCCCCGATCCACAGGATCTCGGTTCGGTCCGATCCCGAACGACGCACGGCCCCCCGCTTCAGCGGCAGCACGGCGGTAACTTCCGCCTGGAGCAGCAGGAAGTCCACCCGGGCCGAGTAGGCGATTCCAACGCCCCCGTAGCGCTCATGGAGATCCTGGCTGACACCGAACAGGTCCACCCACGGATGGACGGAACCGTCGCCCGGCGCGTTCAGGAACCGGACCTCGCCCAGAACTTGCCCGAGCACGTCGAGCTCGTCGCCGCTTGGGACGGAGAAGTGCGGCCAGGGGTCCGCCATATGCCTCAACGGAGCGTACCAGTGGGCGGTCGGATTCGCCTGGGTGGCCAGGGGCTCTCCCGACGGCAGGGCCAGCCTTGCCGACACCAGCCCCGGAAGCGCGCAAAGGTCCGGGGGGAAATTCTCCAGCACGATCCTTCCCTTGAGGAATATCCGCCTTTCCTGCTCCGGTTCCGAATCATCCTCTGACAAACCCAAGGCCTGATCCGAAACCGGCACTCGCTCGAAGGCCAGGCTACCTTTCTCGACCCGCGCCGAGACCTGGCCGGAAAGCCGATTCTCCCGGTCGAGTCCGTGCTTCACCCACCCAAGAAACCCCTGAGAGAACTCCACCACCAGAAGCGTCAGAAACATCACCAAGAAGGCAAGCCTCCCGCTGACCGCCCTCCCCCGGGCCAGATACTGGCGACCTACAACCGCGCCGGCAATGGCAAGCGGCGGGAGGAACGGCGCCATCCAGCCTGAACCCGCGCCGGGGGGGATCCATCCCCGGGTGGTAAACACCGGCAGGAGCTCCGTCAGCGCGGAACTCGCCAGATACCACGCAACCATTGCAAGGACACCCAGGAGCATCATTCGAGCAAGGTCGGAGGTCAACGACGCCAGCATCATGAGCAACAGGGTTACCAACAGGGCCGGCAAGGCCATTTGTGGAATGGAGCGGAAGATATCGTAGAGAGTAACGCCGTGGACGCCGAGCATCGCGCTCTCGAGCAGGAGATGGGGCGAGATGACCGTCATCCCCAGGAAGAGGGACTTGCTCAACAGCAGGCGGCCTCCGGAGAGCGGACGGCTCAACCAGAAGGCGGTGCTGCCCGCGGTGGAGTCCTGGTGAACCAGACGCGACACGATCACTGCCAGCCAGCAGATTTTCAGGATGCCGACCAGCGACAAGAGCAGGGTCAGGGCCACTACCAGGAAAAGTGATCCCTCGTAACTGGGAGAAGGACCGAGGACCGACCTGGCTTGAATCAGCACGGCATGGAACACCAACAGACCCCAGAACGGGATCAGGAAGCGCCAGAGGCAACGAAAGTCCTTCTCCATGATGTGGAGCATCAGGTTCATGGCTTCTCTCCGCTTCCGCCGCAAATGCGGGATTGTCGTCGGGACCCGGCTGGAGCGCGTGACCTGGGCATCAGTCATCCAGCTTGAGAGGTGGCGCCGGAGGCAATGCACCGACCTGATCCAGGACCAGGCCCTCCATGCGGACCCACTTGGAGAAACGGCCCAGGTCGCTGGTCTCCAACCGGACCAGCTCGGCTCCTTCGATCCAGGCGGCATCCAGCTCGACGCCGTCCGCAGGAGGACGGAGCCTGAGTGTAGAACGCCGCGCCTCCAGCATGGGAAGGATCCCCGACAACAGGGACGGGCTGGATAGGGCGGTGCTGTCCAGCGAGCCGCCCGTCAGGAATTCCCCACGTGATCGGTTCACCAGGAGCCACCGAATCTCGGTCTCGTCGTCGCCTCTCAGCCTGTGGCGGGTCTCGCTGAGCCGGACGGTCAAGGAGCCTCTGCGCATGCCAATTCCAAGGATGCGGGTATGGTCCGATCCCCTGGCGAGCCGGGCTCCCTCCACCAGCGGCAGCGAAGCGACTTCGGACCGTTGGACGAGAAATCCGACCCTGCCCGAATAGACCAGCGGGACGCCGCCAAAGCGCTCATAGTCACTCTCACTGAATCGAAACAGCCAGACCGCATCTCGCGGAAGCCGGGCCAGCAATGCAGCCTCCCCTTGATCAATCGGAGGTTTCAGGGAACTGGACGGCTCAGGCTCCCACTCACGCCTGCGTGAGAAGAAGGAGGTGAAAACGGAGGCTTCGACTCGCGAGCGCAAACGGGCGCTGATTTGCACCGGGGTCGCCAGGACGCCGGGAGGAAGCGGGTCCAGGGTGATGGTACCCTTGAGCAGGATCGACCCGGCTTCGGTCCCCCCGGTGGGCGGTCCGAACCGCGTATCCACAACCCTCGCCCGATCCAATGTGAGACTGTGTCTCTCGATGCCGGCTTCGATCCTGGCCGCATCCGGAATTCCCGCATCGTCTGCAGGGACCGCGCCCCTGGTCATGGTGTGGAGACTCCAGGACGCCAGGAACCAGGAGGACAGGGCAACTCCGGAAAAGAGCAGGACCCGGCTCCCCACCGTCCTTCGCGTCAGATACTGGTGTGCAACGACGATCAGGGCGGTAGCCAAGAGAACCAGAGACGCCCCCGCCAGGCTGGTAGCGAAATCGAAACCGGAATCGGAAACAAGAACGCGCCGGATAGCTCGCCAGGCAAGCAACAGGGTCACCAGCGCCGCAAGCCCCAGAAAGACCAGAACCCCCAGCAGGCTGGTTCTCGCCAGGTCGGTGGTCACCGCCGCCAGCATCGCCGGGAGCGCCACCGCCAGCAGCGTCAGGAACAGGATCTGCGGAACCGAGCGGAGGGTGTCTTGGGGGGTTACCCCGCAGATCAGAAGCAGGCCCCCCTCCACCAGCAGCGACGGCAGGATCACGGCCAGCAGCAGGAAGAGGGACTTGCAGGCCAGCAGCCGGACTCGCGACAGCGGCCGGCTCAACCAGAAGGCGGTGTCGCCGACGGTGGGGTCCTTGTGCACCAGCCGGGCAACCAGCACGGCCAGCAGGCAGATCTTGAGGACCGCCACCAGCCAGGCAAGCAAACCCAGGAGAACTTCCCGAAACTCCGAAGGGAAACTGGCGCCGGGTGGGGAATAATGGCCGGGAAGTCCAACGTAAGACACGATCAGCGCCGCCTGCAGGACCAGCAGGCCGAGCCACAGGCCAAGATAGGAGCGCAGACAGCGAATGTCCCAGGCCACCAGGTGCAGCGTCAGGTTCATTCCGCCCTTCCAGGTCCGCCAATCAACCATCCTCTCCTGGCGGCGGCGCCTCCGGGTAGGACCGGGGGATTCGTTCCATCACCAGGTTCTCCAATCGGACCGACTTGGAGAACCAACCCAGGTCGCGGCTCTCCACCCGGATAAACTCGGCTCCGTCAATCCAATAGGGATCGATCGAGGGGTCGTCGCCAAGCTGATTGAAATCGAGCCTCAACCGGCTGACCCTCAGCATGGGCAAGACAGAGGACATCATGGGCGGCATCGACAGGGAGTCCGACCAGCCCCTTCCCAACAGCGCCTGCCTCCTGGACCGGTTGATCAGGAGATAGGCGCTCTGTTTGCGGCCGTCCTGCAGGAGACGGTGGCCGAACTCTTTGAGGTGGACGACCAGGCGGCCGGGATTGGATGTCTCGATCGAGAGGATCGCCACCCGGTCCGAGCCCATGTCATAGACCGACCCCTCCTCCAACCGCATGACCGTGATGGCGTCCCTCTGGACCAGGAAGTCCACCTGCGCCGAATAGATCAGCCCATCGCGCCGATGACGGTCGTAAATATACTTGTCGAGGGCGAACAGTTCCGAGTTCCGCAGCCCAACGGGAACTTCGTCATTCAAGAACGTCACCCCTTTCAAGACCTGTCTGAGGACGGCGGCTCTTTCACTTCCCAATGCCAATCCAACATCCGTTTCAAAGAAATCGTAGGCATTGTTGCTCAGACTGACATGGTCGGCCAGAGATTCCCCCGAGGGCGAGAGCAGCCTGGCGGAAATCTGGACCGGCAGGGCGGCGACATCGGGCGGCAAAGGGGCCAGCACAATGTTCCCCTTGAGAAGCATCTTCTTCTCTCCCTCCGTGCCGGAGAAACGCCAGGCGGCTGCCGTTGGATCGAACTCCAGACTCTCCCGTTCGACTCGAGCCCCCACTTCCTCAAGGT
>JAPPFQ010000175.1 GCA_028875135.1 Acidobacteriota bacterium | reverse complement strand
CCGGGGCGATCCGGACGGGTCGATTCCCCTCCTACATCCACCAGGTCGGCTCCCTGGTCTTCCAGTTGCAGGCCGCGCTCTACCGCCTCATCGGTTCGCAGATAGGCCCCGCCATCGTAGAAGGAGTCGGGCGTGACGTTCAGAATACCCATGATCAGGGTTTTCCGCCCCAGCTCCAGGGTGCCGTGGGGAAGCTGCAGTCGGAAACACTGTCTCATGGGTGTCCTCGCCGGCCCGGGGGGCGGATCCGATAGAGAGGCTCCACTGCTGCCGGAGCAGCCGATCCGAAAGGACCCAAGGGCGTTGGACTGAAAGGAAGCAGATGGAGGAAGGATCCGGTGCTGCTGATGTTCCGGGGGCGAACGGGCGATACGGCGACTAAGCGGGCGCCGGCTTTTCCCGCTGCTTGTCGACCAGGGGGCCTACGGGCGGGGAGACGGACTTCTTTCCCCTGGGATTTTCCGCCTCGGGAGGACCGGAATCTTCCCGGGGAAGCGGGTCCACCTTCTCCTCCAGCGGGAGGTTCTGGATGACCATGCGCACCTCGTCGGCGTCCAGGACCTCTCGCTCCAGCAAGGTCTCCGCGATTCGGATCAAGGTGTCCCTGTTCTCCTCCAGGATCTTGCGGGCGTGCTGGTACCCTTCGTTGACGAACCGCTTGATCTCCTGGTCGATCTTGATTGCGGTGTCCTCGCTGTAGTCGCGGTGCTGGGCGATTTCCCTTCCCAGGAAAATCTGCTCTTCTCTCTTGCCGAAGGTCAGGGGGCCCAGTTTGGACATTCCGTAGTCGCACACCATGCGGCGGGCCATTTCGGTTGCCTGCTCGATGTCGTTGCCCGCCCCGGTGGTCATGTGCTCCAGAAACATCTCCTCGGCCACCCGTCCACCCATCATGATGGCAATCTGGCTCTCCAGGAAGTCCCGGGTGTAGGTGTGCTTGTCATCCTCCGGGAGCTGCATGGTGACCCCCAGCGCCATCCCGCGCGGGATAATGGTCACCTTGTGGAGCGGGTCGGCCTGGGGAAGCATGGCCGCCACCAGGGCATGACCGGCTTCGTGATAGGCCGTGGTCCGTTTTTCGGCGTCGCTGATGATCAGGGACTTTCTCTCCACGCCCATCAGGACTTTGTCCTTGGCGCCTTCGAAGTCCAGCATGGTGACCGACTGCTTGTCGTAGCGGGCGGCGTTGAGGGCGGCTTCGTTGACCAGATTGGCCAGGTCCGCTCCCGAAAAGCCGGGTGTGCCCCGAGCCAGAACCGAGACGTCGACGTCTTCCGACAAGGGAATTTTCTTGGTGTGGACCTGAAGGATGCCTTCCCGTCCCTTCACGTCGGGCCGAGCCACCATCACCCGACGGTCGAACCGTCCGGGTCGAAGCAGGGCCGGATCCAGCACGTCGGGGCGGTTGGTGGCCGCGATCAGGATCACGCCCTCGTTGGACTCGAAGCCGTCCATTTCGACGAGCAACTGGTTCAGGGTCTGCTCCCGTTCGTCGGGCCCGCCGCCCCGGCCGGCGCGGCGGTGCCGGCCCACCGCGTCGATCTCATCGATGAAGACGATGCAAGGGGCGTTTTTCTTGCCCTGCTCAAACAGGTCTCTCACCCGGGAAGCGCCCACGCCCACGAACATCTCCACGAAGTCGGAGCCGCTGATGGAAAAGAAGGGAACCCCGGCCTCGCCGGCGATGGCGCGGGCCAGAAGCGTCTTGCCGGTGCCTGGAGGGCCGACCAGCAGGACCCCCTTGGGAATTCGCCCTCCCAGTTTATGGAACTTCTGGGGATCCTTCAGGAATTCGATGATTTCCTGCAGTTCCTCCTTGGCTTCCTCGGCGCCGGCCACGTCCTTGAACGTGACCTTCTTCTGCTGGGAGGACAACAGCTTGGCCCGGCTCTTGCCGAATGAAAGGGCCTTGTTGCCGCCGCTCTGCATCTGCCGCATGAAGAAGATCCAGATCCCGATCAGGAGCAGAAAGGGAGCATAGGTGATCAGAGCGGCCAGCCAGGGGCTCTGGGAAGGTTCCTTGGCCTTGATCTTGACGTTCTTGGCCAGCAGGCGGCTGATCAACTCATCGTAGTCGGGAGCAACCGTTGTGAAGGCAGTGTTGTCCTTGGTCCTTCCCTTGACTTCGCTTCCCACGATCTCCACTTCCTGCACGTTGGATTGCTCCACCTCTTCGATAAACTCCGAGAAGTCCCACTCGCTCTCCTCTTCGGAACCGCTGCGCTGAACGAATTGCCACAGCAGGACGCCGAGAACGACCAGGCCAATCCAGAATAGCAGTGTCTTTGCCATCGCAATCAAGGGCGGCTGTAACGCCGATCCGGCGCGACCGAGGGCTCGGGTCAGACCTGGCGTCTGTCCCGGTCTGTTCGCCTCCGGACTCGCAACGCCTCGCTCCAGGGAGCGTTTCAGGCTGTCGAACGGCGCCTTTTCATTGGTCGGGTGCCCGGGTCTTTCTGCACCGCCCGGTGCCGGCAGGGGGCAACCCCAACATCAACAAGATAGCATTTCGCTGTGGAATTTACGAATCAAATCTGTCGAAGAGGCCGGCCTAAAGGCAAAAGAATCTTTAACTAAGCGCCCATTGCCCACGCAGTCCAGCTGGAATGGGGCCGGGGGCCCGCGGCCATTTCCCGGGCCCTGCGGCCGGCCGATGGCTCAGAGCGACGTGATTGACTCAGGGTCATCCCGGAGCGCCCGTTCCTCGATCACCACCTTGACCGAACCCTGCGAGGACCGGTGCCATTCGGCGCCGGCTGCCACCGGAAAACTTCCGGCACAGACAATCTTTCCGCCGCAGGTCACTACCGGCCAGCCGGCCCTGGCGCTCAATCCGATTCGCTTTCTCAGGAACAGTTCCTTTATTTTCCTGGGTCTCAAGGACCCGAGGGGCCGGTAGGCATCCCCGGTCTGCCAGGACCTGACCTCGAGCCCCCGGGCGACGGCCTGCGGCGAAAGGTGGATTTCCCATCGTTCCAGCAATGGCAAGCCGCTGGACCCCTGATTCAGGTAGGTCTCGAACACCAGCCCGACCTGATGGAGCCGGACCTGGCCGGGGATTCCGAGCGCGTAGCGGTAGGTTTCGACAGGCGGGGACGCCTTCAATTCCCGGAAGATCAAGCGGTCGAATTCCCTGGTGGCTTGTATGCGGCCGATGCGAACGGATTTGCCGCTCTTGTGGTCCTGCAGCAGTTCCAGGACCGCGTCCACCTGCTTCTTCAGGACCCGTTCTCCCGGGTCCAGGATGCCGAGGGCATGACGAACCAGATGGCTTCTCAATCCGCGAGGAAGCGTGTTCAGCCAACTCCGCCGCCAGCCGAGCCGGGCGTCTGCCGGGTCGGCGTGCCGGACGGCCAAGTCTCCGACCAGCCACTCGAGGCTTTCCACGTCTCCTCGCAGATTCTCGGCCGTTCTCGCCAGAACCTCCACGATAGCGGGATTGAAGGATTTCTCCAGCCAGGGAATGAGCTCATGCCTCACCTTGTTGCGCGCGAACCGCAGGTCCCTGTTGGAGGAATCCTCCCGCCATCCCACCCCGCGGGATCGCAGATAGGTGCGCAGGTCCGCGCGTTCAATCGACAGCAGGGGCCTGATGAATCGGTCGGCGCGGGAGACGGGAATCGCCGCCAGGCCCAGGCTGCCGCTGCCCCTGAGCAGCCGCAGCAGGACCGTCTCCGCCTGGTCGTTGCGGGTGTGTCCCAAGGCGATCCGATGCGCGCCCAGGGAATCTCCGATCCGTTGAAGGAACCGGTACCGTTGCTCCCGGGCCCGGGCTTCGGCGTTTCCTCCCTGGGGTCGCTCCCGGGGAGACAGTTCTTCCACCACGCAGGGGAGATGGTAGTCCGCGGCCAGGGAGCGCACGAATTCGGCGTCGGCTTCGGATTCCTTTCCCCGAAGTCCATGGTTCAGGTGAGCACACGCCAGCTCCAGGTCGAGTTGAGAGCGAATCTCCAGGAAGAGGCACAGGAGAGCGGTCGAGTCGGCTCCCCCGGAGAGAGCCAACAGCACTTTGTCGCCCGGAGCCACCAGTTTCCGGCTTCGGATCAGGCGCACGAAGTTCTGGAAGACCATGCTTTTTCAGGTTTCCCGGGACAAGGACAACAGTACGGTGGTGACCCACTGGGGGATGATCTTCGATTGGCCACGCAGAGGGGCCAGCTCTTCGGCTCCGTCCCGGCACCAGGATTCGACAAAAGGGTTCAGGATCTCCAGCCTGTCCGTTGCGGCGCCCAATGAGTCCAGGCGAGCCCGGGCAACAGCCCTCAAGCCATCGGCCAGGTGCCGGGGGTCTGCACCGGACGGTCCCAGATTTCTCAGCACATCCTGGAGCTGGGGGACGCTGATGGGGTCTGGCCTGAAGGGTTTCCCCCGGACCTGATTGAGGACCGCGGTGACAAAGAGAGTTCCGAAGCGCAACTCGTCGGGATCCCGGTTGACCTGCCGAAGACCCTCGGGCGTGAGCTCGGGGGCGGGACCCACCATGAGGCTCCAGAAGATTTGCCCCAGGGCCTCGATTTCGTTCAGGCTCCGTCGGGTCGATTCCACGTCGGCCAAACCGCGGAAATTTCGATAGCCGGCTCGCCGCGAGTCCTGCGCCCGTTCGAAGAAAAGAGGCCTGTGACGCCGCAACCCGTCCAGCAATTCGGCTTGCGGCGATTCCAGCAAGGTCCGCCGGGCTCCCTGCAGACGGAGCCTCCCCCGATGAACGACGCGGTCGGCTTCGGCGCGCAGGTCCGCCAGCAGACTGAACCCCGTCCGGAACAATCCCAGCATGTCCTGCTGCTTCAGAGCCGACGCCGCCAGGGTGGCGCGCCCTTGAGTCAATCGCTCCAGACCCAGGTTCAGCGTGTCCCTCATTTCCTCCAGGGCCGGTTTCACCTTCTCGAGGTCTCCGGTAGTCACGGAGTGAACCGAGAGGATCCGATTGGCCAGTGCGGCCAGTTGCTGGCTGATGAGCTCGGCCTGGCGAGTGTCCCCTATGGCCCCGAGGGCTCTCCAGAGATGCTCTCCGGGCGCCAGCGAGGCCACCAGCAGGGCCGGTAGCGTCGACGAGACCCGATGGGCTTCATCCTCCTCTTGTAAATCCACTTGGAGTTGCGGAGCCGCGGACGTGCCGGCCTCTCCGTAGATGCTCAGGGCCTCGTAGTAATCGACGAAGCCGATCTCTTCCAGGCGGCGCCGTTTGTTCTGGTAGGCTTCCTCCTCCATGGAGACCCGGTTGTCCCAACGCATCCGATCGATCAGGTCGTACCCGAGGGAGGCATCCATTCGAAAGATGGCGTCCAGCAGGAGGCGCGCCATGGCTCCCCCCTCGGCTTCGCCGGTGACCTCGATGCCGAACCGCTGGTCCGGCGTCAGAATGAGCGGCAGCTCGGGGAGGGGCTCGTCCATTTCCAGGAAGTGAATTCGAATGTTGTTCCTCAGGAACAGCGCCAGCAGGTTGGGGTCCACCGCCCTGGCGGCCGCTGCTGCCTCTTCGGGCCCGCATTGCATGTAGGCAGCCATCCACTCCATGAAGCTGGCCATGTGAAAGCTGTCCTTGCGCCAGCAGTCCAGGTCGATGAAGCCGCGGCGCTGCCTGGAGGTCGCCAGCAGGAGCAACTCCTGGCTGTCAGCCAGGCCGACCGCCTTGATGGCCAGAAACAGATCCTGGTAGGGGGCGCTGCGCACTCTCTCGGCCGAGCCGGGCTCGGCCATGAACGCATCCAGATCGGTGCGGCTGCCGATCCGGAGCGATCCGGCGAGGAAATCGGAGAGGGTTTGCCTGGACGGTGAGTTCTCGAGCTTCATGCCATTGTCGTTGGAATCCACAATAACGGTTGGGAGGGAGTTGCCGAGTTAGCCCCGGCTGACGTTGATCTTCAGGGACTTGAGCTTGCGGTGCAGGTGGCTGCGTTCGATCCCGAGCGCTTCGGCCGTGCGCGAGATGTTTCCCCGGTTTTCCTCCAGTTTTCTGAGGATGTAGTCTCGATCGAAGGCCATGCGGGCCTCCGACAAGCTCCTGGCTTCGACCGGGTCTTGCCGGGCGCCGTTGGGCTTCAGCAGGCGGGCCGGCAGGTGCCGGGCTTCAATTCTGAGTGCGGGCGTCATGATCACCAGCCGCTCGGCCAGGTTCTTCAGTTCTCGAACGTTGCCGGGCCAGGTGTAGGCCGTCAACAAATCCACGGCCTCCGCGCTCAGTTCCTTGGGCGGCTGCCCGTAATGGCGGGAGAAGTCTCCGATGAAGAATTTTGCCAGCACCGGAATATCCTCGGTGCGGTCGCGCAGCGGCGGAACGTAGAAGGGGATGACGTTGAGCCGGTAGAAAAGGTCTTCGCGAAAGTTGCCCCGTTGCATTTCCTGGTCGAGATTCTTGTTGGTGGCCGCGATGACGCGAACATCCACCGTTACCGTCGAATGGGCGCCCACGGGTTCGAAGCGCTGGGTTTCCAGTGCTCTGAGCACCTTGGATTGGGTCTTCAGAGTCATGTCTCCGACCTCATCCAGAAAAAGCGTTCCCCCGTCGGCCTTTTCCAGCTTTCCCACCTTGGTGCCGGTCGCCCCGGTGAAGGCTCCCTTGACATGGCCGAAGAGCTCGCTCTCGATCAGTTCGTCGGGGATGGCGGCGCAGTTCACCTCCACGAAGGGTGCTGCTTTCCGCAGGCTCTGGTGGTGAAGGGCATGAGCCACCAGTTCCTTTCCGGTGCCGCTCTCCCCGTAGATCAGCACCCGGCCGTCGGTGGGCGCCGCGATGGCCAGTTGCTGTCGCAGGGCCTTCATGGGGATGCTTTGACCGATGATCTTGTAGTGTTGCCCCAGCCGGAATTTGAGCGTTCTGTTTTCGTCCTGCAGGCGCTTGTTCTCCAGGCCGTTTTGAATCACCAGCAGCGTCCTCTCGATGGACAGGGGCTTTTCGATGAAGTCGAAGGCCCCCAGACGGGTCGCCTTGACCGCGGTTTCAACGGTGCCGTGGCCCGAGATCATCACCACGGCCGCATCCACCTTCCTCTTCCTTATGGTTTCCAGGGTTTCCAGTCCATTGATGCCGGGTAGCCAGATGTCCAACAGAATCAGCTCGAAGGTCTTCTTTTCCAGGAGACGTAGACACTCCTCCCCGGTACGGGCCGTGGTCACCTTGAAGCCCTCCTCGCTCAGCACGGCGCCCAGGGACTTCCGAATCCCGGCCTCGTCATCCACCAGCAGTATGGAGTTTCTTGCCACTTCCTCACCTGGCCTTGAATTCTGCAATTTCGGGCCGACGCCCGCGTTCAACCCCGCTGCCTTCCTTATCGGCCAAATCGCCGCCCGGAGCGGCGCCTCCCGGCGAACTACCGGGCCGGAAGCTCGATCACGAAGCTGGCCCCCCGGGGCGAATTGTCCTCCACGTGAATGTACCCCTTGTGGTCGGCGACGATGCGACTGGCGATGGCCAACCCCAGGCCGGTTCCTCTCTTGCGTGTCGAGAAATAGGGGAGAAACAGCTTGTCCCGATCTGCTGCCGCAATGCCTTGCCCGCTGTCCCGGACGGCCAGCTGGATCGTCTCCCTGGAGGGAAAGAACCGGCTGGACAGGGAGAGCTGCCTGCGGTCGGATTGATCCATGGCTTCCAGCGCATTGTCGATCAGATTGACCAGCACTCGCTTCAGTTGTTCCGGATCCACCTGGGTCAGCGGGAGGTCGGGAGCCAGTTGCTTGACCACCTCCACGTCGTCGAGCCGGCCGTCGTAGGAGGCCAGGGTGCTTTCCATGATGGTGTTGAGGTTGGAAGGCACCATGCTTGGCGAAGGCAATTGGGCGAATCGGGAGAATGCGTCCACCATCCCCTTCAAGGTTATGACTTCCTGGGTAATGGTGTGCACGCACTCCTTGACGGTGGCCTGAAAACCGGAAGAAACCGGGGAACGGGGATCAGCCACATCCCCCGGCCCCCTGTTTCTGGACAGGTGCTTGAGAATTCGGTCGGCCGAGAGCTGAATCGGGGTCAGCGGATTCTTGATCTCGTGAGCCATCCGCCGAGCCACCTCCCGCCATGCGGTGGCTTTCTGGGCCCTGAGCAGCTCGGCCAGGTCCTCGAGAACCATAACGAACCTCTGAGGTCCGGCATCCCCCGGATCCAGCGAGCTGAGGGTGACGGCGCCGTAGAAGGTTCCCTGTCGGGTCGCGATTTCCAACTCCTTGGAGGCGATTTTTACCCGGGCTGCCTTGGCCATCAGGCTTTGGATCTTGGCCAGGTCCCGGGGTTGAAACAACTCCTCCAGCGACAGACCCCTGTCGTCCGGCCTCCCCAGCATCTGCTGGGCGGCTTCGTTCATGGTGCTGATGGACGAGTCGGCGGCGATGGAGATCACTCCGGTGGGGATGTTTTCCAGGACCGCCTCGGTGTATCGCCTCCTGGACTCCGAGGCCCGGTGGGACTCTTCCAGGTCGCGATTCTTCGACGCCAGATCTCGAGCCGCCTCATCGAGTTGAGAGGTCATGCGATTGAAGGAGGACACCAGGACGCCCAGCTCGTCCGGTGCGGGGCTGTCGACCTGCACGCTCAGGTTCCCTTGCGAGACTTCGTTGGACGCTTCAGCCAGCGCCCGGATGGGTTCGGTGATCTTTCGCGACAGGAAGAGAGCGATCCAGACCGCCGCCAGGAGAACCAGCAGGGTGACCACCCCCAGGATCAGGATGAAGTTGGTCCGGATCATCTTGCGTTGATCCTTCATCTGCTCGTACTCCCGGCTGAGACTGGACAATTCCCGGGCGAAACTCGCCAGTTCCACGGGCGGACGGGATCCGACAATCAAGCCTCCCGACTCGTTTTGCGCCCCGGCCAACAGCAAGGGCTGCTCCCGTTGTTCCGCCGGCGAGCCCTCCTTCCAGGGAACGGTCCACACTTGGTCGTCGAGGGCTTCGGAGAGCCCCTGTCCCGAAAGGCTCTTGCCGACGACTTCCAGGGGGCGAACCATTTCGTGGAAGCGGGGATCGGTGGGGAGCCAGGCCCGTCCGTCCCGGTACGCCAGCAAGAGGCCGCCGGACCGGTCGAGGACGACCGCGAAAGGGATCTCGAACAGTGGGGCGATGCGTTCCAGCTCGCGGACCCCGTCCTTGGCGGGAGCGGTCCACAATCTCTGGAGATCGGGATGCCCGACCAGGAATCGAGCGGTCGACACCGCTCGCTGAGAGGCGTCCCTTTCCACCTGCCTGGCGATTTCTCCGATGCCCAGGGGCTCGAAGGCCTGGTCCAGGGGAGAGCTGAACCACTTGTCCAGGTTTCGGTTCACCACGGCAAAGGCGAAGAAGGACATGAAAACGCCTGGGACCAGAGCTACTCCCAGGAAGGAAAGCAGGAGCTTGCGGTGAAAGCGCGACCCCGGGCGTTGACTCGGTTGCTCGAAGTAGAGCTTCAACAGATGGCGCAGCAGAATCAGGATGAAGGTCAGCAGCAGGATGACGTTGAGCGAAGTGAAGGCCCACAGGAACAAGGTGGTCTGGCTCTCCGGATCGCTCAGAATGGGAGAGAGGTTGAAGGCCTGCTGCACGACCGCGAACAGCAGCAGCACGCAGACCAGCACCGCCAGAGGGATGAGCCTTCTTCTCGATTTACCTGATTTCGGTGTCATGTCGATCCGATCATTATCGGCCCGCGCAAGGCAATTTCACAAGCGATTCCCCCGAGCGTGTCCTTCCTTCAGCTTGACGCCGGAGCCGGAGCGGGAGGAGTCGGGCCGAAAAGCGGACAAAAAAAACGGACAATAACGGTTGACACCGCCCGATTTTCTGACGTACCATCGGCTGTTTGCAGTTCAAGTAGTTCCGTTCTTTGAAAACTGGATAAGACCAGCCCTAAACGATTCTTGAGTTTACCTTGAGCATCCAGTAGTTACTTCAAATTCTCAACGAGAGTTTGATCCTGGCTCAGAATCAACGCTGGCGGCGTGCCTAACACATGCAA
>JAPPFQ010000451.1 GCA_028875135.1 Acidobacteriota bacterium | reverse complement strand
GTCCCGAAGGCGGCCAGGCATCGTGGCGGGCGGCGTTCATCAACGCCCGCGGGTAGTATCCCCCCAGATGTCCGCGAAGTCCGAACCTTTGATGGTGCCGGCGCCACCGCTCCGGAAGGTACTTGTAGAGCGTTTCATTGGAGGGGATGATGTTGTGAATGTCGCAGTCGATGACTTCCAGCCGCGACCTTTTGCCGCCGGTCGGGACCTGCCTTGAAGTTATCGCTGTTGCCATGACCGTAAGCTCTCCTCGAACCTGGCCCGCTTGTTCCCGGGCGTTCTCATCTTAGCACGGGCGCCGGCCGGAAGTCCTGGCGAGGCTTCATCTCCAACCGACAAGCCGGCAAAAGATGTCCACGAAGGGACACGAAGAACGACCAAGGGCCACCAAGGGGTTGGAGAAGGCTCATAAGGGATCTGCAAGAGTCGGCAAGAGGGGCGCAGAGACAACTAGAGCCGATAGAAGGAGCGGGCGTTCTCAGCCAGCACACGGCGGGCCAGGGAGTCGGACAAGCCCGCGGGAAAGGACTCTTCCAGGCGATCGAAGTGCCAGTGGGGATGGTCGGTGGCGAACATCAGCATTTCGTCGGAATCCAGTTGGCCGATGACCTCCAGGAGTTGCCCCTGGGATGGCGGTGCGTCCATGGGCTGCAGCGTGAGCCGGATGTGCCGGCGGATGTATTCCGAGGGTGGACGCTTGACCCAGGGGATGTCTCGGCGCAGACCCCGCCACTCCTTGTCGAGCCGCCACATCAGCGACGGCATCCAGGAACAGCCGGCCTCGATCAGGGCCACTCTCAGGTCGGGAAAGCGATCGAACACCCCTTCCACGATCAGGCTGGTCACCTGGGACTGGAAGACCTGGGCCATGGCGGCGTACTCCTCCAGGTAAGTGGAGAGCCAGCCGCTGGGGGTGGGAGGATGGCCCGGGGCTCCTCCGAACTGAATCCCCACCACCAGGTCGTGACGGACGGCCGCTTCATAGATGGGGTCGTAAGTCCGGTTCCCGTAAGGGATCAGCGACCGGACCGGCATGACCGCCTGAACGAAACGGGCGTCGGCGCCCCAGCGGTCGATTTCCCTTGCCGCCAGCACGGGGTTCTGGGTGGGGGCCACGATGGAGGCACGCAGTCTGGGGTCCCGGTCCAGCCAGTGCTCGGCCTGCCACCGGTTGATGGCCGAGGCCAGGGCGGCGGCCAGTTCCGGGTCGTGCACCCCCTGAACCCGATAGGCGCAGTCCAGCAGGCCGAATTCCACCTGAAGAGGATCGAGCACCTGCTGCCGCATGAGGGCAAGCTGTCCCTCCACCTCTGCGTCCCATTCCAGTCCCGGCCGAATGGAGGTCGGTGCTGCCTTGGGATAGTCGTCGGAATCCGGCCCCCGAAAGGCCGACTCCTCGATATAGGCGCACCAGTGCTCGGCCAGATAGGGCTTCAGCGCCCCCAGCGAGGGCACTTCGTTGTGCAGGTCGCAGTCGATGACCGGGCGCCCCGACCAGAATGGCCGCTCCACCTTTTCTCCGGAATCCGAAACCACACTTCCCTCCCCGATCGGTCTTGCTTCCGAGCCTTTTGCAAAATTCTTCGTTTAGCGCCTCCCCTACCTGCGGAATTTTGCAAAAGGCTCTTCCGAAAGAGAGACTATCCAGACCCAAAGCGCCTTGTCAATGGGGTCGAGGGCGGCCAGATCGAGGTTGCTGGCCGCCGGTCAACCAAGTATGATGGCGCCCAAATCAGTTTCAAGTTACCGGATACGTCCTATGAGAATACACAGCAGAAGAGGATTCGTTCAGGACCTGGCGCTGGCCGCCGGAACCCTGGCCCTGGGTCCCATGGCCGCCTGCCAGGCCGCGCCACGGCCGCGAATGGCCCGAAACCGCAAGGATCTGATTCAATCCCTGCAGGGCGTCCACAACTTCATGGTCACCATCTTTCACGGCGACTTCGAATTGGATTCGGAGGGCCTGCGGCGCAACGTGGCCGATCACGCCCGCGGTTTCCACCAGAACATGACCATCGTGGTTGCCGGGGGCCTGGGCGAGCTCTACAGCCTGGACATCGAAGAACACAGGGCGCTGGTCACGGCGGCGGTGGCCGGGGCCGACGGCAAAATGCCGGTGGTGGCCGGGGTGGGCGGCGGCTACCGCAACGCCGTGAGCATGGCCCGCAATGCCGAACAGTCGGGGGCCGACGCCGTGCTGGTCTTTCCACCGGGCTCCCGCTGGGGTCTGGAGGAGGGGACCTACCGCTGCTGCCTGGACGTGGCAAAGGCGGTCGACATCGGAGTGCTCATTTATCCCCGGTCCGAGGAGTACTGGCCTCGTCTCTTGAAGAGACTCTCCCGAATCGAGAACATCATTGGCTTCAAGGACCCCAGCGGCGACACCCGGGTGGGCCTGGCGCTGGGCGACCTGGTGCCGGAAGACTTTCTTTGGGTGGCCGAGGGCGAAGGCCACGCCGCCAAGACGCTGCCGGTGGGCGGCCGGGCCTACACCACCGCGGTGGCCACCTTCGTTCCCCAGGCCAGCCACGCTTTCTGGAAGCACGGCGTGGCGGGAGAGAAGGAACCGATGAACCGGGTTCTCAAGGACAAGATCGAACCGGTGGTCAAGCTGCGCGGGGTTCAGCCCGGGTATGGCATCAGCGCCATCAAGGTGGCCCTGGAGTCGCTGGGCCGGGCCGGCGGGCCGGTCAGGCCGCCCGGGACCCAGGTGGCGGACGAGGACAAGGAAGTCATCGCTGAAATTGCCCGTTCCCATTCCGAGGTGAGACGGGAAAGTTGAGGGAGGTCATTCATGGACAGCATGAGCCGGCGCGAATGGCTGCTGGCCGCCGGAGGGGCGGGACTGATGGCGGCGGCTTGCGGCAACAAGGAACCCACAAAACCGAAGCCCACTGAACATCCCATCGTGGATGCTCACGTTCACATCTGGAGCTCCGACCACAAGCGCTTTCCGCTGGCTGACGGCTTCACGCCGGAGGACCTCTGGGTGCCGAGCTTTTCGGCGGAGAGGCTCCTTGAGGAGGCTCATCGGTCCGGGGTGGGTAAAATCAACCTGATCCAGATGACCTGGTATGGCCTGGACCACTCCTACATTCTGGACGTCATTGCCAACGACCCAGAACACTTCGTGGGAACCGGCATCATTCCGGCGGTCACCGACGTCTCGCTGGCCAGTCCCGACCGGACCATGGTGGCCCTTTCCAGGCAGGGAGTCTATGCCTTTCGTGTGCGCGGCGGCAGCACCCGTCCTCCGTTGGGCGGCGGTCCCCAGTGGATGGACCACCCCGGATTCGACAAGATGTTCAAGGCGGGGGCCGATCACAACCTGGCCCTGAGCTTCCTGATGGGGCCCCGGGATCTCCCCGAAGTCGACCGCATGTGCGGCCGCTACCCGGAAACTCCCATCATCCTGGACCACTTTGCCGGGGTTTACGAGGGCTCCCCCGAGGAGGACATCACCGCCCTGTTGCGCATGGCCGAACACAAGCGGGTCATGCTGAAAGTGGGGGCCTTCTACAGCAGAGGCAGAACTCCTCCCTATACCAGCCTGCTGCCCTTGATCGAGCGGGTGGTGGCGGCCTTCGGTCCGGAGCGATGCATGTGGGAGAGCGATGCGCCCTTCCCCCCCGACCGCCCCGCCAGGCATCCCTTGCCCGACCCTCCCCACGGGATCGAGCCGGCGGTGGCACTCATTCGGGACCATGCCGACTTTCTCAGCCCGGCGGACAAGGAACAAATCCTGATCAAGACCGCCGAGGACTTCTTTTTCAAGCGGTAGGCTTGCTCACACCTGATCACTTCTTTGGACAGTGATTTGAGAAACTGTACCAGGAAGCTACAGGAGAGAAGGATCACGCTATATGTGGTACGCTATCGACTGATTCATAATCTGCGCTACAGAGTCGCCGCACCGCTATCATTGAAGTTGACCGTATCCTCCTTAAATTTTCCACGGTGTACGACCTGACTGTATGCCAGTGTCAACCTAACCCCGGGTATTCTCATGTTCACTCCCCCAGACCTAGCCTTATACGATCGGAGTGGTCGGCTGACTGCCGTTGCTGAGATCAAGAACAAGTTGGGAACGTCCCGCGAATGGGCTGCCCAGACTAGACGAAATATGCTTGCCCATGGCAGTACATGCAGCGCCGATTTTTTTCTCCTTATTACGCCAGACCGACTTTATATGTGGAAGGGTGCGGGAACTGATCCCGTTCAAATTCCGCCGAACTATGAGGCTGACACGCTGGCAGAATTCGCACCCTATTTCAAGAGAGCTGGGTTGGACCCTCGTTGCGTCAGCGGTTACGCATTCGAGCTTCTCGTAACCGCATGGCTGGGTGATGTTATCTTGTCCGACGAGACGACAGAAGTGATTGGCAATGATGAGAGTTGGCTCGTCAAGTCGGGGTTTCGCACAGCTATCAAGGATGGGCATATCGAACATGAAGTGGTGGCGTGAACGTCTACGTTGAGTCGAACTTTGTGCTTGAGCTTGCCCTGTTCCAAGATCAATGGAAGAGTTGCGAAGAAATCCTGAGTCTGTGTGAATCAAAGCGTGTGCAACTCGTCGTACCTGCATATTCCTTGGCAGAACCCTACGAAACTCTAACAAGGCGGCAAAAGCGGCGTAAGTCGATAAAAGAAGATCTCGATGTCGAACCTCGCCAGATTGCTCGAAGTGCAACCCAACGAGATCGAGCACACAGGTTTGGCGATCTGACTGCGCTATTGATTAATATCGCTGACGAGGAAACCAACAATCTTGAGCAAGTACGCTCCCGCTTGTTGAACTCGGCCAGCGTGTTGCCGCTCGACCCATCTGTCCTTGCTGTCTCAACCCAATACCAGCGTAAGCATGGTTTTTCACCTCAAGATGCGCTGGTGTAGTCATCCGTTCTTTGCCATCTCGAAAAAGCTCGTACTCCGCGAAGCTGTTTCTTGAACAGGAACTCCAAGGATTTCGATGACCAGAACATCGTAGAGGAACTCGGCAGTTTCAATTGCGTGCTCTTGCCTCGGTTTGACAGTGGCTATGGATTTATTCTTAACGCGTTACGTTGAATGACTGAGTGCTGCAAGCTCAGGCAGTTGCGCGACCCGACTCTGGAAGTTACAAGACACACTACTAACGAAAAGGTGAAGATCTCCCCATGAAACCCGGGTTCTCTCGTCGAAGGTTCCTGCAATCCCTGGGCGCCGCCGGGGCCACCGGGTCCATGCTGGGGTCCGCCGCCTCTTCGCCGGCCGCGGCCTACGATTCCCGCTCCGCGCCCCTGATCACCTCCTCCATGTCCGGCTCTTCCTCGGGATTTGTCCACCCCCAGAAGGTTTTGCTGTGGGAACGAACCCGCAAGGAGGTTCGGGAAGACCTCCAGAGCGGGAACCTCAAGGCCGCCATCGTGCCCACGGGCTCCACCGAACAGCACAACGAACACCTGGCGCTGATCACCGACGCCGCCACCGCCACCTTGTTCGCCCAACAGGCCGCCCTCCAGCTCTACCCGCAGGTGACCGTTTCCACGCCCTGCCCGGTCGGCTACTCCCCCTATCACATGGCCCGCAAGGGAAGCCTTACCTTGCGCAAGGAGACCTTTCTGGCCTACGTCTTCGACGTGATCGAGAGCCTCACCGCTCACGGCTTCGGCACCATCCTGGTGGTCAACGGCCATGGCGGGAACCATGGCCTGCTGAAAGGGGCGGTCCCCGAGTGGCGCAGGAAACTCGGAGTCACCCTGGATGCCGTCTCCTATGGGGAAGGTTACACGGACGAGGAGCTGGCCACCTTCCTGATCTCCTACCGGCAGAAGCTGGAAGGAAAGCTGGACACACTGGCCCGCCAGACCGCGCACAGCCACGCCTCCGAAAACGAAACCTCGATCCTCATGGCGGCCTATCCGGACCGGGTCCGTTTCGTCACCCTGGAGGAATACGACCAGGCTGGTCTGAACTATGAATCGGACATGTCACCCAAGGTCTGGGAGTATATGGAGCCCTTCGAAGCCCAGCGGACCACCAACCCGGAAAACCCCAGAGACCGCGCCCGCCAGGAGCAGGCGCTGCTGGCGACCCCGGAAAAGGGCGAGAGACTGATTGCCATGGGTACGCGCTTCATCGTGGACAGGCTGCAGCGGATGATCCAGGCCACCGATGCCGGACGCCCCTGGCCGTAGTGTCGCATACCTCACCGGGTCGCTGGATGCATCCTGCAAGGACAGTCTGTCTCAAACACTTGATCGATCGTAGCTAAAGTCTTTAAGACAAAATGGCCCGGGAGGGGCCCCGGTTAACAGGCGCAGAGCCAGTTTTGCCGCTGAGGTGAATTACCGCTATCATTGAGGAACAAGGGGGCGTTTCGCTACGGGTGAAACGTCATGAAATTCATCGCCGGAGCTAGAGACCGATCTTGCTTGGCTGCAAGTGCCGGACGAGCAAAACAGCCAGTTTGTCTCCCTTTCTGACAAATGGCAACTGAATTGCAATCTATCGGGCACCTTGTCCCAAAGGGAACCTGTTTTGGCAAAAAATACAAGTTCCCGGAGTTTTGATCCGAGTTTTCGTAAGGGAAGAAGAGCGATGCTCACGACAACTCAATACCCCGTCTTGTTCACCTATCGTGATGTGGTCATTGGAACTGGATACGTCGCCCACATTGAGGCGAGTGGGCGATTCGTGATAGAGGACAAAGAAACAGGCGACGATGTTTGGATCTATGGGGTGAACCCGGGGGGACTTGCGGCCAAGGGCCCCAATCAAAAAGAGGCGGCAGAAGAATTTCGTGCGTCCTATCGCACCGTGCTAATCGACTTGGCAGAGGAAAGCATCGACTTTGATGCGTTCAAAGGCCAAGTCGAGAATTTATATTGGAGCACCTGTGAAGCAACAGAAAAGGACTGGCAGGAGGCAGTCACCCGTGTTAGGAAAGGAGAAATAGATTCCGATTGGTTGGTGAAAAGGCCTGCAGAGCATGAATGTAGAATCAAAGTCACCTGCATTGCTTCGGACCGACCCCAACCGCAAATAGATGCCAATCCTTCCATGAACTCCTCGTCGGACTCGGAAGCCGTCAAAGCTTTGGCAGCCTGATGGTTTCAAGCGGCCAAGTTTCTTCCCGGAAGATTTCGGAAGTACTCGACCGCTGCGCACCTGGTTACACAACAAAGGACACAACCCATAAGCGGTTCGTCTATTTTGACGGAAAAATGGCCGTTCTACCTCGAGGCCCACACGGACGACGCAAGAAATATGAAATCGAAATCGGTCACGTCAAGCAACTGATAAGATTGTTCAAAATCAGCGACTGTGTGAGGGAACATTTTCCCTGCGACAACATCGTGTAACCGTTTTTTCGACGGCTGTTGCCAATCCACAGTCAAGGGTCTCCTGCCGGTCTTTCTGTTCCTTCTGGCCCTCGCCCTCCCCGGCGACGGCGGAACCCGGGCGGTGTGCCTGGAGGTCGCACCGCGATTCGGCAGTCTCCACCAGCCGGTCCCCTCTCCGGCCCCCGGCTTGACGGCCACCAGCCTGAACCTGGCCACCGAGACTTCCTTCCGAAAAATATTGGGAGAACTGGAACGCGTCGGGCTCCTCCAGTCCGACCTGTTCTTTTTCCAGGAAGTGGAGCACTATCCTGATCGGGAATCTCTCGTGATCCCCCGACTGGCCGAGCACCTGGGCTACGACTACCTTTTCGCCCCTGCTCAGCGAGTCGGCAGGAACGGCGCTCAAGGGCTGGCGATTCTCAGCCGTTATCCCCTACAGAACCCCAAGGTGGTCCGTCTGCCCCGGTTTATCCTGAAGGTCAACAACCGCTGCCGGATCGCCTTGACCGCCACCGCGGCCACACCCCTGGGCGCCGTCGGCCTCGTCAACCTCCATTTGGACACCCGCATCAACCTGAGGCAGCGCTACCGGCAGCTTCAACCCGTTCTCGAGGCCGCCTCAAAACTTCCCCAAGCCTCTGTGATCGCCGGCGACCTCAACACCCAAAACTTTCTCTGGGTCGAAAACCTGCTTCCCCTGCCCTTCCTCCATCGCCAGGTCCGCCCGGTCCTGGCCAGGTTGGAAGCCTCCGGATACTCCACGCCATTTACCCAAACCGGGCGCACCCATTCCTGGGCTCCACTCAAGCTGGATTGGATCTTCCTCAGGGAGTTGAGGGCACAGGCCCATCGGGTGCAGAAGATCGGGTTCTCCGATCACCGCGCCCTCTGGGTGCAGTTGGCACCCGACGGGTAAGCCGAATTTCTCACCGAATTCCGGCCCCCTGCCGAATGGGAATGATCCGGCCGGGAAAAGGAGGAAACTCAGGCCCCGAGGGGTGGTCCGGATCGGGAACGATCCGCCGGCTGACGGGGTCGAGCCTTCCGATGGCGTCCATCAGGGTGGGAGCAATGTCCAGGGTGAGAAAGGCGCCGGAAAGTTTGCGGCCCCGCTCAAGGCCCATTTCATCGCCTCCCCAGACCATGAAGGTGGTCTGAGTCTCCAAGGGCAGGAACCCGCCGTGGCTGCCACCCGGCTGCTGGCCCATGGTGTTGACGTTCCAACCGTGCCGCATCCAGACGCGGAAGTCGGGGGTAGCCTGTTCGAATCGGAACCGGAGCGCTCTCGTCAGATCCTCTCTTCGCCCAGCCCCATCCAGCGGCATCAGAACGCCGGCACGACTCTCGCCGCTCAAGTAGTCCTGAAAGTTGGGCCGGAAGACGTCGGCCAGAATGACCGGGGCCAGGCTGGTATCGAGCCGGGCCGTCTCCGACACCCACCGGCGCGGATCGAGCCAACGCGCCCACAACCGGCCCGGATATCCAAGAGGATCCCTGGAACCTGCGACCCCAGCCGCATCGAGCCTGGCCAACTCCCCGCGATTCTTCAGGGGCGCATACCAGAGCGTTCCATCGGTCGCCTCCAGTAGGACCGCCTGACCGCGATCTTCCGAGGCCAGCAACCACAGCGCCTGCCGGAGCGGCGGCCCCTTCCAGCCGGTCAGATCCTCCAGCGGGACCGGGGCGACGAAATAGTTGAAGGGGTAGCGGTTCCCATAGGCATCCGGATTGAGCGCCCGATAGCCGGTTATCCGACTCGGGTAGTTCAAGGTACGAAACGGCGATTCACTCGACTGTGACCAGCGCTCGGAGGCCGGCCTGGACCAGCCCACCGTGTAGTCGGCGAGCTGCTCCAGGCTGTTGGGGGGACCGAAGTATCCCTTGGGGATTACCTCGTCGATTTCAAACCCCGACCGGATGAAACGGCGCCACTCCTGCTCTTCCAACGGCAAAGCCAACAACCGCCGCAGGATGGCGGCCTGGTTTCGATAGAGTCTCGACTCGGAAGCCAGTCGCGAGCCCGCATCCCTGGCCGATGGCATTCCGGCTGCAAGATGCCGCTCCGACCACGCTTCGAACACCTCCGCGGCCTGTTGCAGGGAGAAGGCATCCGCCTCGAGCCGGGGACGAACCCTTTGGAAGACGGGCTGGAAGACCTCAAACACCCGATCCAGCTTTTCCACATCGTTTTGCACGCGCAGAGAATCGATCAGGAGCAGGTGGAGTCGGTTCAGATCGGAATGGCGCAGAAACAGATCGAATCTCGGATTCCCCATATTGGCGGCAAAGGCCGTGAAGTAACCCTTGGACCCGAAGGGCACGGCCTCGCCGTAAGGGGATTCCGGGCTTTCGTACACCCTGGTGAAATCCATCCCGGGAATCGCTCGAGTCAAGGAATGATCGGAGTCCTCCACTTCCGGCGACAGCACGGTGTGTCCGCCGAACTCCGGCCGTCGCAGCCAGGGGTTGATGGGAAACCCGTAATTGACGTGGGCCGGATAGAGGTTCATCCCGTGGTCGGAGACCATGGCGACCAGGGTCCGGTTCCGGCGAGAAGTCTGTTCCACCGCCCCCATGACCTCGCCAAACCAGTCATCCAGCTTCACCAGCAGGTGCAGGAC
>JAPPFQ010000016.1:4762-9971 GCA_028875135.1 Acidobacteriota bacterium | reverse complement strand
AGATGCGGGTGTCGAAGGGCTCTTCCGCAAAGGAGGACTGGACGCTTCCCTCCCGAATCAACCCGGCAGCCAGTTGGTCGACCAGCCCATTGAGATCGGCCCGGGCCTCGGCCACCACTTGCGGTTCCACCAGCTCCCGCAGGATGACATAGCCCTCCTCGTCGAGTTGCTTGCTTAAACCAGGTTGCATGAAGCGATCGGCACGGACTTGATCCCCGGTTCAGGGACCCCGAAGCAATCAAGGGATCATAGAGTATACGGGTGGATAAATAAAGGATGCCGGGGAGGGCCGCGAGGGGCCACCCAGGGCTGAACCGCCCAGCGTGGGGGCAGCCCTTGTGGTTGCCCGATTGTTCCCGGTGACCTCGCATTGGGCGCCGACAGGGGGCGCCCCTACAATGGCCTCCAGGTGGAACCGGCACCAGTTCGGTCACACCCGGAGCCATCGTGATATGGTAGGAGTGGACGGCGTCCGACGATGATCGGTTCCACCATCGAATCCAGCCGCTCACATCCCAAAGAATCCCAGGAGCCACGCCAGTGAGAAAGAGCAAAGTCTTGCAAAAATTCCGCAGCGGCAAGTTCGCCAGGATCTGCGGAATGGGACACTTCCTTCCCTTCTTCATCCGCCACGCCGCCCACTCTCGATACGACGGGATCTGGTTCGACCTGGAACACCGGACCATGAATGACAGAGAAGTGCAGTCCATTCTGGCCCTGTGTCATCTCCACGATATCGATTGCATGATCCGTCCCTCCACCCGCGAGCCTGCTCGCCTGTACCGGTACCTGGAAGAGGGAGCCGCCGGCTTCATGTTTCCCTTTGTCAACAACGCCCAGGTCGCCAGGCAACTGGTGCGGGCGGTCAAGTTTCCACCCCTGGGCGACCGTGGCGTCGACGGGGCGGGAATGGACGCAGACTACACCCTGGCTGCCTGGACGCCGGGAGCCGACTACTGTGGGGAAGCCAACCGCGAGACCTTCATCCTGGCCCAGATCGAAGCCCCTGAGGCGCTGGAAAACGTTGACGAAATCGCTGCCGTGGAGGGAATCGATTGTCTCTTCGTAGGCCCCGCCGATCTCACCCGTCGCATGTCCACCCTGCCCGGGGCCAAGCCGTTCGTTCTGGATGACGCCGTCCAGCGAGTGGCCGACGCCGCCAGCCGGGCCGGCAAGGCCTGGGGGGTCACGGTGCCCTCCCTGGAGGCCCTGGCAAAATACCGCAGCATGGGTGGCCAGGTGATGCCCTGGGGTGGCGACTATTTCCTGGTTCGGGTCCTGGACCAGTGCCGCAAGGACATGGATGGAGTCCTGGATTCGGAATGAGGTGACTCACCGCCGGCGCAACACCGATTCGTCTCGCCAGGGTTCGAAGGTTTTCCTCGACTCCACGGCGCTTTGGGCCAGGGCGCTGCAGTTGCCGGCCAAAACCTCGAAGACCCGGTTGGCGATCACCCGGTGCCCCAGGTTGTTGGCATGCACCCCGTCGGGGTCGACCATCCAGGGAGCCATTCCCTGGGCCTCGAAGACATCGGCATAGAGCACGTCACACTCCAGCGCCAGGTGCCGCATGGCGGCATTGAACCCCATGAACGACTCCAGGCTGCCTCGATCGAATGGCGGGTATTGATCGAAGGCCGTCATGTAGTAGGCGTTGATCAACACCATCAAGGCGCCGCTGCGCTCCTTGATATCCAGCACGATATGCCCGAGGTCCTGTAGGAACGCCTCGAGAGGCGTTCCTCCCCTGGCGTCATTCAGTCCGTAGGAAATCAAGACCAGGTCCGGCCGATGGGCCAGCACGTGCCTTTCGTAACGCTCCATGGCGCTGGGCTTCCCCGAAGAGTCATAGGCAGGGCTTCTCGGGGAAATCAGGTTGGCTCCCAATCCACTGTTGATCATCCTGATCGACTCCAGTTGCGCCTCGTCGATCAACTGGCCCAGCCGGTGGACCCAGGTGAGTTCGCGGCGAGTCGCCGTCCCCCCGGCCGTGGTGCTCTCCCCCAGGGCTACAGCTACCTTGAAGGGCGTCTTGCGAAAGTCTCGCTTGTCCAAGAGTGTCGAGGAATCATCCATTGGAGAGATTGGATGGAAAGTCCCGGCATTGAGCCGTTGCCACCACTGGTCGGATCAGCAACTGGCAAGGGCTTCCAGTCTTTGCTCAGCGCACGAACCAGCGGACCGCGCTGCGGACCTGGCTCTTTTGGAACTGGAGGGTGTAGGGATCGACCAGCCAGCGGGCCAGGTAGCCGTCGGTGCGGGCCAGCACCCAGCCGAAATCCCAGCCCTTGCTCCGGTATCGGATCGGAATGGAGGGCTTGACCCGAACTACGGGTTGGGCCGCCCCCCACAATCGCTTCTGCCCGGTGTAGTAGTAGTTGGGCCCCACGTGAACGAAGACCTCGTGGTCCATGGCGTTTGCCGGGTCATCGGCCAGGTCGGCGCACAGACCCCGCAGCCCCACCTTGACGTCCCGGCCGCGGGCGCATTCCCTGGCCAGATTCTCTACCGATCCGGACACCACCGTGCCGTCCTCGGTGTGGGAGAGAACCTCTTCCCAGACATCCAGCACGTGGAACCCGTAGGACTCGAAGTCGTAGACAAAGTTGTGGCTGGGGGCGTTGGTGCCTGCGTCCCAATCGTCGAATCGGTGTGTGTTGGGATCGGAACCCTCATCATACGGGGGTGAGGACCCCGGCAGGCCTTCGTCCGGCCTGCCGTCCAGGTAGGGACGGGCTATGGCCTGCAGGCCGTTCTGGTTGTACATGAAGAAGGACATGGAGGCCCGGGGTCCAAAGCCGTCCTCCACCAGTCCCACCGGCTGCCTGAGATTCATGATCCCGGCCGTCCAGCGATCTTCCAGCAGATAGGTCACCCGAAAGTCGGAGACCTCCTGTACCAGCTCGGGATTGTCGGAGTCCCGGTCCACGTGCTCGTTGTGCCGGAACTCGGTATAGATTCTGAGGTCGGCGCCCCGACGGACGGCGTCGGCCAGGGCCTTCTCGCTGCCCCCCACCGGCCGGCGCTGCTTGTCCAGGGAGAGAGCCAGCCTCCAGCGGTTGCCGTCTGACGGCAACGACTCCCTTGAATCGGATTTCTCGACCATGGGTCTTTACCTTTCCTGTCTTGAAGAATGGTTGGCGTCGATGCCGGCCGGCCGCGGGAGTGCCGCCCGCCCCGAACTCATCCCCGGTGCTTCAGGGGACGGCCGGGAAACCGGTCCAGCAGCTTCCCCTCCCGCAAAGCCCACTCGCCGTTGACCAGAAGGTGGTGAATACCCCGCGGGGCATGGCGGGGATCCATGTAGTCGGCCCGGGTGCCAATCCGCTCCGCATCGAACACCGTCACGTCGGCCCAGTATCCCGGGGCCAGCAACCCTCGCCGTTCCAGCTTGAATCGGCGGGCCGGCAGCGCCGTCGACTTGCGCACCGCCTCTTCGACCGTGAACCAGCCCTTCTCTCGAACGAATTCTCCAAACAGGGTCGGGTAGGTTCCAAAGGTCCGAGGATGGGGAATTCCCTCGGTGTATACCCCGTCGGTGATGATGGAGGTCAGCGGGTGGCTCAACACCTTGCGTAGATTCTCTTCCGACTGGTTGAAGGAAACGATCATCAGGGAGGCCCGGGTCTCCTGCAGCAGATCCAGGGCGGTTTCCACTCCGGAACGGAGGCGTTCCTCGGCCACCTGTTGAATGGTCCTGCCGACCAGCGCCTGGTGGCTCATCGCGCGTGCCGATGCCAGCCATTGGTGGCCGCCCTCCCGAACCGATGCGATCAACAGGTTCTCCCAGCCGTTGCCCAGGTTGGCCAAGGTCCCATCCGCGATCCTGCCCCGAGTGTCCTTGTCGGAAAGCCTCTCCAGCAAGCGCTCGGTTCCCCCCTCCAGGGCCCAACTGGGCAGAATCTGGGTCAGGTGGCACGATCCCGCCAGGTATGGGTAGGCGTCGATCCCTACGTCCACCCCGTCCCGCTCAGCCTGGTCGACCAGGTCCAACACCGCATCCATCTTTTCCCAGTTCATGCGGCCTACCGTCTGCAGGTGGGAAAGCTGAACCGAAACCCCGGTCTCCCGCCCCAGGTTGAGGGCCTCCTCCACGGCCTCGAGGATGTGAGATTTATAGTCCCTCAGGTGGGTGGTGTAGTAGGCATCGTGTCCCTGAACGATCCGGCAGAGCCGGGCCAGCTCCGCGAAATCTCCGTAGCTGCTCGGGGCCTCGTTCAGCCCGGTCGAGAACCCGATCGATCCCTGCTCCAGGCAGGAGGACAGCCTCCGTTCCATACGGCGCCACTCCCTCGAATCGAGCGGGGCCGCCTTGATCCCGCAGACGTTGGCCCTGAGGGTGGCGTGGCCGGTGAGCGCCGCCACGTTGGTGCGGCTGCCGGCCTCCCGGAGATCGTCGAAGTAGGCTGCCGCATCGGTCCAGGACTTGTCTCCTCGCCTCTCGAAAAGATCGAAGCTCGGGACCAGCTTCTCCGACGGCAACTTGGGAAAGAGGGAGAACCCGCAGTTGCCGACGACTTCGGTGGCGACCCCTTGCAGGACCTTCTCGGGCCGGTGTTCCAGCACCTCCAGGTCGCTGTGGCTGTGCACGTCGATGAAACCGGGAGTGATCGTGAGCCCGGAGCAGTCCACCACCTCCATCTCCGGCCCGGCGGCAACCGCACCTACCTCCCGGATTCGACCGTCATGGATCAGGACCGAGGCCACACTGGCCGGGCTGCCGCTGCCATCCACCACACTTCCGTTGGACAAGAGAATCATCGGGGTTTCCTACTCAGCGCTTGAAGAAGAAATTCTCGGCCGTCTTCACCAGGATCTGGTCCTTGTCGCTTTCGCTCAGGAAGTCGGCGTGATCCTGAATCAAGGCTACGGCGGCCTCGAAGGTGTTGGGAGGCTCGAGAGCCTGAAGGGGACAGTCGCTTTCCCACATGCAGCGTTCGGGACCGAAGGCCTCCACCACCCGGCGGATGAGCGGAAGCTGTTCCAGGTAGGGCGGCTTCTTGGCTCCAAGCGCATAGAAGGCCCCGATCTTGACCATCACGGCGGGGTGCCCGGCCATGGCGCACAGGGCTGCGATCTGCTCTTCGGGAAAGGTTCCCAGTCTTCCGATCAGGCAGAGGTGATCGATGATGACCGGGGTCTGGGGATGGCGCCGGCACATGCGGTCCAATTCGGGCAGGTCGGGCGGCGACATCAGGAAGCTGAGGGC
>JAPPFQ010000016.1:0-4752 GCA_028875135.1 Acidobacteriota bacterium | reverse complement strand
CCGGTGGTCGGCGGCGGCCTGGAACATCCTCTCGTACCCCTCGTGGTCGAGCCAGCGGGGCCCGTCGCCCAGCCGCGGCCGGGTGCTCTTGCCCCGAATGCGGAAGGCCAGGATGCCTTGCCGGGCCAGGTCCACCATGGTCCTGTCGGGGCGGGCCAGGCTGACGTCGGTCACCGCCGGGACGATTCCCGTTCCCACGTAGTTGTCGGGCTGAGCGGCGATGATGTCCGCAATATAGCTGTGGTCGAGACCGTACCAGGTCATCTGGATCAGGTTGGTGCGGCGGACCCCCTGGGGCTTGCTGTGGACAGCCAGATCCTCGGGGGTAAAGCTGGGAAACCAGAAGTCCTCTTTGCTGAACCCCGGGGCCAGGGGATATTTTTCGGTATCGGGAGTCCATACGTGCACGTGGGCGTCCACGATATCGGTGCGCTTGCCCGGAGCGGCAGCCAGCGGCGTTGCCCCCGCGGCCGCCAGCAATCCCAGGCCGGCCCCTGAGGCCAGCAATTCTCTGCGGGTGATTTCCTTCATGGTTACCTCGTGAGTATGGATGGACTGTCTCTCATTGAATCCGAAGCACAGGGACCGGGGCCGGTACCTGGCAAGGCAGGCTACCCCTTCTTGGCCGCCGTTGTCACGGCCTCGGTGTAGGCGGCAGCGGCGGCGTTCAACCGCTGGAGGGCTTCCTCGGGCAGGGTGATCCGGGTTCCCGCGAAGTTGTCGGAAACGTGCTCCGGCTTCTCGGCTCCGGCCAGCACGCTGGTGACCTCCGGATGGCTCAGGACCCAGGCCACGCACACCTGGGGCCGGGTCACTCCCAAGTCATTGGCAACCGAGTCCAGCGCCTCTACGGGACCCTTCAACGGGGATCCTTCCGGGATTTCCCGGCCCGGGGCCAGGCGTCCTTCCCCCAGGGGGCTGAAGGTCAGCAGGCCCAGGTTCCCCTGGCGGATCAGGGGGAACAGCTCCTGCACCATGAAGTCCCCACGATCGGCGGCCACCAGGTTGAAGTAGTCTTCCAGCCCGGCGATGGGGCTCTTGCCCTCCCGCTTCCCCAGTTCCAACAATTCCCCCACCTGGCGGGCCAGGTGGTTGGAAACCCCCCAGTAGCGGATCTTGCCGGCCTTGACCAGGTCGTCCAGGCTGTCGGCGAGCTGCTCCATGTGCTCCCGCGTGGGGACATCGGCCGCCGGATTATCGGCATCCGCCCTCGGGGTCCGGATATCGGGAGAGTGCAGCAGGTAAAGATCGATATAGTCCGTCCCCAGGCGCTTGAGGCTCCCTTCCGCCTTGCGGAACAGGGACTCGCGGGTAAAGGCCGATCGCTCCGATTCAGGGCCGTCCACGGGCGCCGCCTTGGTGCAGACCACCACCTGGTCCCGCCGTCCGGCCATGGCCTTGCCCAGAGCCGTTTCCGAACCGCCCCAGCCGTAGGCCTCCGAGGAGTCGAAGAAGTTGACGCCGATGTCGATGCAGTGACTCAGGATGCGCAGCCCCTCCGGGTCGTCGCCCTTGCGGCTCACCTTGCGAAAGGCGGTGCCCTGGCATAGCTTGGAGACATAGAGATCGGTGTGCCCGAACCTCACCAGGTGGGAGGGCCGCTCGACCGCCGGCTCTTCGGTCGGCGCCGGCCCGCACCCGGACAGATTGCCCAGCAGCACCCCTCCGGCAGCGGTTCCACAGGCCTTCAGAAAATCTCGGCGATCCCTGAAAGAGGAAGCAGACGGGGAGAACCGGGGAATGGCCGGCATGGCGTGATCCTTTCGTCGTTTGGCCCCAGCCACCCGGGAATGTTGGCAGTCGGGGCCGCTGCTGGCTGTAATCGCTGCTCCTGGGGCTTGACACCCCAGAGTGAGCGCTATTCTCTACCGGCGGCTCGGGAGGGTCAAGTGGGAAGGTCAGGGTTTGGTCCGGGAAAGGTGGCTACGCTGCAAAGCCACAAAGGGAAAAAGAGTTATCCACTAAGACACACGAAGGACGACCAAGGGCCACGAAGCGAAACGGATCTGCTATAACGGTACGCCCAGCCGCCAAATGGATTATTAACATCGATGCACAGGATGCACAGGATTTTTTCAGGAAACGGCTGGCTTGTAGTCCCGGGCATCCGCCAATCCGTATCTGATCATCGCCTCAGCCGGCTTCTGGTGCAAGAAGCTCTCGTGCTGATAATCCTGTGCATCCTGTACATCGATGTTCATAAAAATAGATCGATCCCCGGCGGCATACCCTCCTGTCCATCCACGGTCCCAGATACCCCCAACCGTTGTCAGCCCCGCGCCCGGCACAAAAAAAGGCAGTCAGAGCCTTGGCCCTGACTGCCTTGGGTCCTTCGAAAACGGCAGGGATCTAGAAGCCGATCCGGGCGCGAAGCGTGATCCCGCGGTTCCCGCCTCCGCTACGAACGATGCCAAAGTTCGGATCGGCGACATTGGTACTGGCCCCGCTGGAATTGGCGTGGTTCAACAGGTTGCTGATGTAGGCTTCGAGCTTGAAGTAGGGGCTCTGCTCCAGGGCGGGAATGAGTTTCCACTCCTTGAAGACGTTGAGGTTGAGGCCCCATCGGTTGGGATGCCTGAGGGCGCCCCGGGGAGCTGTCCCGTAGCGGCTCTCGGGCGGCAGCGCAAAGCATCCCCGATTCCAGAGCTGCCCTCTCCCCTCGAAACCGGTGTCGTTGGGATTGCAGCCTCCCACCAGGTCGGGCCGGGCGCCGTCCCCGCGGAGCTTGAGGGCGGGATGGTTTCCGCCGCTGAAGACCGGAATAAACCTCCCGCGTCCACCGGTTGTGAATAGAGGGACAAGCGTCCAGTCGCCGATCAGGTGATGGAGCCAGGTCGACGCGCCGGAAGCGAACTGCTGGCCCTTTCCAAACGGCATCGGCACCACCGCCAACCAGCGAGAGGTAAGGTCGGGGACGCCCGCCTGCCACCCGTAGTCGTTGTGGCGCTGACCGGCGCTGGACTGGAAGAAGCCGGAAGAGGAGCCGAACAGGCCGCCCTGGACATCGTTCAGGCTCTTGGACCAGTTGAACCAGCCTCGGAAGTAGATCCCGCTGGAGAACTGCCGGGTCAACTCCAGTTGCAGGGCGTTGTACTTGGAGTTGCCTCCCAGTTGCAGGGCATGGACGTTGGCGAACTTGGACGGGTCGAAGGGCTGATAGCTGCTGCCCGGACGGATGGCCTGCAGGTCTTCGATGTAGGGCCAGGAAACTCCCCTGGACCCCACCCAGGAGGCCCGCCCCGACCAGCCGAGGCCGAACTCCTTCTCCAGGGTGATGTTCCACTGCTGGTCGTAGGGCCAGTTGTTCTTGCGCAGGTCGACGTCGGCGGAAGTCAGGCTGGTGGGCCCCACCTGCCCTGCCGGGAAGGGGCGCTCCCAGGTAAAGCTGGGAACCCCGTTGACGATCTCGTTGTCCTGGAACAACTCGCTGAACTGGTAGGGCCCCCAGACGTGACCGGCCAGGATTCCGGCGCGGTCGAACTCCCCGAAGACGTTGGCGATGGCCCAGGCCGTGGACTTCACGAAGGGCACGTGGAAGACGCCGTAGCCGCCCCGGATGACCAGGCTGTCGGTGGCGCGGAAAGCCAAGCCCAGGCGAGGATCGACCAGGACGCTCTTGAAGTTCCTCAAGCCGGAGGGATAGCCGGCCTCCCCGGCCGTGACCACTTCAATGGGAAAGTTGTGAGCGATGGCCTGCATCGACCGGTCGTTGGGCACCACCACTCTCGCCGTCTCGAGGTCGAAGTTGTAGATGGTATCGCCCAGGACCTCGCTGGGAACGCCGTAGTGCTGGAAGCGGATTCCCGGCGTGATGGTGAGCCTGGGCGTCACCTTCCAGTCATCCTGGAAGTAGAACCCGAACTCGTTGTGGCGGGCCTCGGCCCTGGGGCGGACGCCGTCAATCTGGGTCGTGAAGGGCAATCCCAGAAGGAGATCTCCAAAATCGTAGCCGGTAAACCTTCCGTTGAAGTCGAAGATCCCGAAGGGCGCCGGAATGCTGATGGTGCTGAACATGTGCGGGGACTGGTGGCGGTACTCGAACCCGGTCTTGAAGAGGTGGGTTCCCCGGTTGACGGAGATGTTGTTTCGCCACTGCTGGACCTCGCCATCCTCGTAGTCGGTCTCACCGGAAAAGAGCGACCCGATGAGGGTGGAGGGCAAGGGGTTGAAGGACCCCAGATGGGAGCTGAGCTGCCGCCCCAGGGTGCGCACCTTGATGTGGGGAGTTCCCACCCCTTCCCGCAGGACGCGGCCGCCCAACTCGGTGACTCCCAGGATCTGGGTCAGGTAATCCCGCCCCTGCACGTCCCCGACCGCCCAGACCGACTGCTGCCGGTTCCAGGCGTACTGGAATTCGTTGACCACGTTGGCGCCAAAGGTGTGGCTGTTGGAAATGCTGAGGGCCCGGGTGTTTCCCCTTTCCACGAAGCCCGCGTTGGGAAAGGGGTCGCCGCGGCCTTCGGGAGAGACGTTGTTGTAGCGGTAGTGGGCGATGGTCAGCGTGTTGGTTTCGCTGATGGCGTGGTCGAAGGTGTACTTCTGCCAGTTGTTGTCGGATGCATTGTAGGAAATGTAGCGGAAGTTATCGAACAACGCCCCCGGTGGTCCATAGTTGGGCAAAGGCAGTACGCCGGTGTTGTCCAAGACTCTTCGGGCAATGGGGCTGATCATGCTCTCGGGAACGATGTTCCCCGGAAAGGGCTGCTGAATCCCGTTGACCACGTTGTAGGGGTTGGTTGGACAGGGCACGGT